>JAFNGP010000130.1:7133-10881 GCA_017885175.1 bacterium | reverse complement strand
CGCACGGGAGCGGCGCCATCGTCGAGCAGCTCATGGATCGGGGAATCATCGTTCGTCCCATGAAACCGTTCGGGCTCGGCGACGAAACCTTCCGCGTGACCATCGGGACGCCGTACGAGAACAGAAAGTTCATCGAAACGCTCAAAGGACTGATTTGATCGGCCGCGTGCATCGAAAGCCTCGCGGGATCTCGCGATGATTCTCACTGAACGCACCGCAGCAGTATTGAGCCGGTTTATCGTCACGATCGACGGGCCCGCCGGNNATCATGAAAGAAAAGTTCCGGTGAGACCGCCCAGAAAAAAGATAGAAATGGATATCGTTACCATCGATGGCCCGGCAGGCGCCGGCAAGAGCACGGTCGGTAAAATGCTGGCGGAGCGGCTCGAATACCTTTACCTGGACACGGGCGCGATGTACCGGGCCGTCGCGCATGCCGTGCTCGCGCGGGGCATCGATTCCGAAGACGCCGCGGCCGTTTCCGGGCTCGCGTCGGGGCTCGATCTCGAGATTCGGACGGTCGAGGGAAAGACCTCTCTCTTTCTCGACGGCAAGAACGTCGATGGGGAAATCCGGACGCCCGAGGTCTCCCGTCTCGTCTCTCCCGTGAGCCGTCACGAGGGGGTGCGGCGCGCGATGGTGCGCATCCAGAGGCTGAGCGGAGCGCGAGGCGGCGTCGTCGCCGAGGGAAGGGATACCGGTTCCGTCGTTTTTCCGCACGCCGAGGTGAAGGTGTTTCTCGTCGCCGACATCGAGGCGCGAACGCGGCGAAGGCTCGAGCAGCTCAAAGGCATGGGAATCGAGCAGGACGCCGGGGCGATCAGGGAGAATATCCTCGAGCGCGACGCGATGGACTCGGGACGCCCGTTGAGCCCGCTCCTCAGGCCCGCGGGCGCATTCACCGTCGACACGTCCGGTCTGACGATCGAAGCGCAGGTCGCCCTGATCGAAGCCGAAGTGCTCCGTCGGGCCGAACGGATCTCCGGGTTGGCCGTGGCCCGCGGGGAATCGAATCCGTTCGCCCGCGCGACGGGCTACTACGGGATCACGCAGCGGATCGTGCGCGCCGTCTTTCAGGTCGTGTTCGGATTGCGCATATCCGGCCGGGAGCATCTGCGGTACCGCGAACCCTACATCTTCGCGAGCAACCACCTGTCATACGGCGATCCGATCGTCGTCGGATGCGCGTTCGATCGGGAGGTGTGGTTTCTCGCGAAAAAAGAGCTTTTCCGCAACAGGCTCTTCGCCTGGCTCATCGGCGCGTACCATGCGATACCGGTCGACCGCGAGGAGATCGAGCGGAAAACGATGAAGCGCCTTTTCGGCCTTCTCGGCGGCGGCCGTTCGATTCTTATGTTTCCCGAAGGCACGCGATCCCGCACCGGAACGCTGGGGGATCTCAAGGCGGGTCTCGGGTTCATCGCCGCGAAGAGCGGGGTGAGCATCGTGCCCGTGTGCGTCACCGGCACGAATCGCCTGTCCGATTGCCTTCTCAGACGCGCGCGGCTTTCCGTGCGCATCGGGCCGCCGATCCGGATAGAAAAGGATCGCCTGGGGGGAAACGCGAAGGAAGAGTACCGCATCCTCGCGGGAATGGCGCAGAACGAGATCAGGATGTTGATGGATGAATCGGAAGTTTGAAATCATCACGTCCCCTCATATGGGGTACTGTTTCGGCGTGATGCGGGCGATGCGTTTCATCGAACAGGGGCTCGATAGCTTCGGAGGCGCGATCTATACCCTCGGGGACGTCATTCACAATCCGCTTGAAGTCGAGCGGCTCAGGGCGCGCGGCGTCCATTCCGTACAGACGCTCGACGAAGTCCCCGAAGGGGGAACCCTCGTTCTCCGCGCCCACGGCGTGCGCCCCGATTTGATCGATGAAGCGCGGCGCCGCGGCATCCGCATCCTCGACGCGACATGTCCGTTCGTGGAGCTCAGCCAGCGATACGTCAGACGATTCGCCGAGGAATCGGTTCCGGTGATCATCATCGGAGACCGCGAGCATCCCGAAGTCAGGGGGATAGCCGGTCACGCGGGGGGGGAGGCTTTTGTCGTCAAGGATGCGCGGGAAGCCGCGCGGATAACGCCTCTGGACAGGGCGGGGGTGGTTATCCAGACGACCTTCTCGAGAAGCGAGGCGGAGGAGATAATCGCGGCTCTCGCCGGCCGGGTGCGCGATCTCGAGGTCCGGGACACTATCTGCCAGGCGACGGAAGCGCGGCGGGAGGCGATGCTCGCTCTCGCCCGGGACGTCGATTGCCTTCTCGTCGTCGGGGGCAAGAACAGCTCCAACACGATACGCCTGTACCACGGATGCGTCGATTCCGGCGTTCCCGCGCATCTCGTCGAATCCGCGGAAGACATAGATTCCGATTGGTTTACGGCGGTTCGGAGGATCGGTCTTACCACCGGCACATCCACTCCCGCCTGGATCATTGAGGCCGTTCTCGCGAGGCTCGACGCGATATCGCGGGAATCCGCCTGATCGATCGCCGCTCCCGCCCAAAAAAACCTTGCTTCCGAAGCTCTAAGCCTTTATCATCTATTGTTCTTATTCCATTAGGCAAGGAGGAGATCGATTAATGCAGGATGAGAAGCGTGTTGACGCAATTCAGGGCCCTGCTCACGCGGGGGAAAAATCGTTCGAGAAAGGTGGTGACGCAGCGTCCGGCGCGCATAAGAAGGCATACCTATCCATGTTCGATCAGGTAGCTCCCGAGGAGCTTTCCGGCGAGGATATGAAGAATGCCGAATGGGACGTTATCCTGGCCGATATCAACCGCAAGGCGGCGGAGCTCCAGGAAGGAAATATCGTCAAGGGCACCGTGTACGAGGTGACCGACAACGAGATTATCGTAAACGTCGGGTTCAAGAGCGAGGGTTCGATACCGCGTATCGAGTTCTCGAACGCGCCGAATGTCCAGAAGGGCGACATATTCGACGTGTACCTTGAGAAGATGGAGAATCAGGACGGCCTCATCGTTCTTTCTAAGGAGAAGGCCGACTTCATCAGGGCCTGGGACGATATCAAGGACGCGTACGACAAGCGCCTCACCGCGAAGGCCCGTGTCGATCACCGGATCAAGGGGGGCCTTGTCGTGAAGCTGATGGGGGTCGACGCATTCCTGCCCGGCTCGCAGATCGCGCTCAGACAGGTGCCCGATCTCGACGAGCTCATCGGACAGGATCTCGACTGCAAGATCATCAAGCTCAACAAGCNNGAACATCACCGATTTCGGCGCGTTCGTCGACCTCGGCGGCATCGACGGGCTCCTGCACCTCACGGATCTCACGTGGGGCAGGGTGAGCCATCCTTCGGAAGTCGTCGCGATCAGCGACAAGCTCAAGGTGAAGATCCTCGATTTCGACCGTGAGCGGGAGCGCATCTCGCTCGGGTTGAAACAGCTCACCCCGTATCCGTGGGAGGGCGTCGACGTGCGCTACCCCGTCGGAACCAAGATGCGGGGCAAGGTCGTTTCGATCACCGACTACGGCGCGTTCGTCGAGCTCGAAAAAGGGATCGAAGGGCTCATTCACATCTCCGAGATGTCGTGGACCCGCCACGTGAAACATCCGTCGAAGGTCGTCGCGATCGGAGATACCGTCGAAGCGATCATCCTCAACGTCGACAAGGAACACGAGAAGATCTCGCTCGGGCTCAAGCAGCTTGAACCCGATCCGTGGAAGGCACTCGAAAGCAAATACCCTCCGGGAACCCGGCTCAAGGGAAAGGTCAGAAACCTGA
>JAFNGP010000130.1:0-7082 GCA_017885175.1 bacterium | reverse complement strand
ATCAGTCTCGGGATGAAGCAGACGAGAGAGAACCCGTGGAACGAGCTTGCGAAAGAGTTCAATATCGGAATCGAGCTTCGGGGCAGGATCACGAGGCTTCTCGATCGTGGAGCCGTCGTCGAGCTCAAGGAAGACGTCGAAGGGTTCGTTCCGCTATCGCATCTGGGTATCGACAACCTTCGGAAACCTTCCGATCATTTTGACGTCGGCATGGATATTCCGCTCAAGGTGATCAAGATCGACCCCCAGAACAAGCGGATCGTCCTGAGCGTGAGCGCGTATCTCGAGAACCGGTCACCGGACGAGATCGACGCATTCAGGAAGAAATTTCCGAAGCGCGAGACGGCCGATCTGGACCGGGCCGCCGCGAAGAACGCGAAAGACGATCAACCGGGTGAACCGGCCGATTACGACATCGACGAGGCGTACGATGACGATATCGACGTCCCCGATGAGGATCCCGCCGCCGGCGCCGCGCCGGAAGGGACCGGTCCCGCGGCCGGTTGAGCGTGTGAAGGCGATACTGCAGGCAAGCCGGAGAGGGTGGGATTCCACCCTCTCGGCGTTTCCGGCCCGATGTGCGGATTCCGCCGGGAATCGAACCGGAGCGCAATGGAAAAGACGTTCTCGACCGTCACGATAGGCTGCAAGCTCAATCAGTTCGAGACGGAGTTGATCCGTGAAGCCCTCGTCCTGAGAGACTGGAGATTCCGCCCTTTCGAGGATGGAGCGGCTTTCTGCATCATCAATTCCTGCACGGTGACGGCGAGAAGCGACGCCCGGTGCCGCAATGCCGCGCGGCGGGCGAAGAGGACGAACCCCGGCTCCTTCGTCGTCGTTACCGGCTGCTACGCGGAAACGCAGCGCGAGAGCCTCGACCGGATGGAGGAGGTGGACCTCGTTCTCGGGAACGGGGAGAAGAGCTCCCTCCCGGCGATCGTCGACGCTATCGCCGGAAGGGAACGGGGAGACCTCCCTGCGGATCGGAGAGCGATCTTCCGGAGCGTGACGCCCGAGCGAGCAGAAATCGACCGATTCCTCGACCACTCGCGCGCCTTCGTCAAGGTCCAGGAGGGATGCGACGCCTCCTGCAGCTACTGCATCGTCCCCCGCGCGAGAGGTTCGAGCCGCAGCGTTCCTGTGGCCGCCGTCCTCGAGCAGGCGGCGCTCCTTCAGGAGAGCGGCTTCCATGAGGTCGTGCTCAGTGGCGTGCACATCGGCCGGTACGGGGCGGACCTCGACCCCTCCGGCACTCTCGCCGGACTCGTCGAGGCGATATTAGAGCGCACGAGCGCGATGCGGGTTCGCCTGAGCAGCATCGAGATGAACGAGGTGACGCCGAGGCTCCTCGAGCTCATGCGAGCGACGGATCGCCTTGCGCCTCATATGCATATTCCGCTGCAGAGCGGGGACGATCGTATCCTCGAATCGATGAACCGTTCCTATCGGGCATCCGGGTTCCGTAGCAAAATCGAGGAAGTCGCGCGCGCGCGGGACGGCATGGCGATCGGCACCGATATCATCGTCGGTTTCCCCGGCGAAACGGAGACCTGCTTCGAGAGCACGTTCGAGCTCGTCCGCGAGCTGCCCATAAGCCATTTCCACGTATTCGGCTTTTCTCCGCGTCCGCAGACGCCCGCGTCCGCAATGGGCGGGAGGGTGAGCTCTGAACGAAAGCGGGAGCGAAGCGCCCGGCTCATCGAGCTCGGCAGAGCGAAAAAGCAGGCCTTTCTCGAATCGCATGTCGGCTCGACGCAGCTCGTTCTCGTGCAGGCCCCCGTGCATCCGCGGTCATCCCTTGTCCGCTCGCTCACGGGAACCTACTGCGAGGTGATTCTCCCGAAGGATATCGGCGCGCGAGGTTCTCTTGTTTCCGTTCGAGTGAGCCGTTTCTCGCGCGGAATCCTCTACGGGGCGTCGCTCGAAGGGAATTCCGTTCCGGAACCGGTCGCCGGAGCGTGCGCGCCATGAATCCGTTGCGGGTATACTGCGAAAGCTTCGGCTGTCAGATGAACGCGTACGATACCGACGTGATCGAATCTATTCTCGAAGAACGCGGGCACGCGATCGTCCGAACGCCCGACGCCGCCGATTGCATCATCGTCAATACCTGCAGCGTGCGCGACCATGCGGAGCAGCGCGCGATCGGGCGCCTTCTCGACCTTTCCCGGCATCGCGACGCGGTGCTCGTCGTCTGCGGCTGCATGGCGCAGCGGCTCGGCTCGGCGCTCTTCGACATCGTTCCCGCCGTGAGAATCGTGGCCGGAACCGACAGCTATGCGCTTCTGCCCGACGCGATCGCGGCAGCCGTCCGGGAGGGGGGACGCTTCGCGTTCCTCGAGATGGACGAAGCCGGCGCATACGAGGCGCCCGCTTCGAAAGCGAACGGGGGCGTATCGAGATACGTTTCCATAACGAAGGGATGCGAGAATTATTGTTCGTACTGCATCGTGCCGTATCTTCGTGGGAAGGTGCGGAGCAGGAGCGCCGATTCGATTATTCGCGAAACATCCTCCGTCGTCGCCGGCGGAGCGAAGGAAGTGACGCTGCTCGGGCAAAACGTCATCGCATACCGCGACGGCCGCGTCGACTTCTGCGGACTCGCCGGACGCATACTCGCGGAAACGGAAGTCAGCCGGCTGCGGTTTCTCACGAGCCATCCGCGCGACGTCGACGCGGCGGTCTTCGAGCTCATGGCCATCGAGAGGCGTTTCTGCAGCCACATTCACCTCCCGGTGCAGGCGGGGAGCGACCGCATTCTCGCGGCGATGAATCGCGGTTACACGAGGGAGACGTATCTCGGGAAGCTGCGGGAGGCCCGGCGGATCGTACCGGGCATCGCCGTCACGACCGACATCATCGTGGGTTTTCCCTCGGAGACCGACGATGAATTCGGGCAAACGCTCGATCTCGTGCGCGAGGCCCGGTTCGACGCCGCTTTCACGTTCCAGTACTCGCCGCGCGGCGGGACGGCGGCGAGCGCGATGAGCGACGACGTAAGCGCAGGGAAAAAGAAAGAGCGCCTGCTCGCGTTGAATGAGGTCGTCCAGGAGGAGCGCGCGAGGATTCTCCAGGCTCAGCTTGGAAGCCGGGCGGAAATCCTCCTTGACGGTGCGGCGCAAAAAGGGGAGTATCGGTCCTTGAAAGGGCGTACCCCGGAATTCAGGAATGTGCTCGTGCCGCCTGATAGTCTGAACGACGGGGATATCGTCCCCGTCGTTTTGAAGCGCCTCGTCAATTTCACCTTTGAAGGAGAACTCGCGGCGAGGAAATAGCCTCGATCCGGCGGATTTCGCCCCGGCGCGATTCCCGCGTAGATGAACATGAGAAATCGGATTATCGCAATAGTATTCGGCTTTATCGCGCTCTCCGTCGCCGCATACGCCGCGGACACCGGCCTCAAACGCGCCGAAGAACTCTTCAGGCGCGCGGATTACGAACGCGCGAGGAGGGCGGCAAGCGCGGACACCTCTTCGATGGATCGTTCCTCTCTCGCCGCAGCGCTTTTCATGCTCGCGCGGCTCGAAACCGATTACGGCGCGGCCGAAACGCTGTACCGCCGCGTGATGGCGTCCGAGAACGAGCGAGCGGCGAATCTCGCGCGGCTCGAGCTGGCGACGATGCGGTATGCCGCGGGGGATTACGCCGGCGCCCTCGATCTGCTCTCGGAGCGGAAGGTGGAGGGTTCGGAGCGCGACGCCGATAAAGCGGCATATTTCACCGCGCTCAGCCGCAGGCAGCTCGGCGACAACTCCCGTGCCGCCGCCGAATTCGCCGGGATCACGCGGGGAGAATATTCTTCCTGGAGCGTGCTCGCGCGCGCCGAGATCGACGCGCAGGAAGGGCGGCTCGCGGAGGCGATCGGGAAATACGAAAGCGTCGCCCGATCGCATCGCGGCCCGATCGCGATTTTCAAGCTCGCCGAATGCCTCGAGCGGCTCGGGGAACGCGAAAAGGCGCTCGACAGGTACCGTTCGTTGATCGACGAGTATCCCCGGTCGCTCGAGGCGGGGAGAGCGAACGAGAAGATTCAGCTTCTGGCCGCGTCGAAGACAAAGGCGAAGGATGATAAGCAAGCGGAAGGGGGTGAATCGGGGGCATCGTCCGCGCGGGAAGACAAGACGCCCGCAGGCGTGGAAGAGAGGTTCACGATCCAGTTCGGATCATTCGGAATGAAAGCGAACGCTCTGGTCGTATCCGACCGGCTCGGAGAACTGTTCCGCGGCGTCCGCGTCGAGCGCTTCGAGATCGAGGGCCGCGTCATGCATCGCGTTCGTGTGGGAATCTACGAGAGCAGGGAATCGGCCGCGAAGGATGTCGCGCGCGCGAAGGAACGGCTCGGGTTGAGCGGCGCGATCGTTCCCCTGCGATAAGAGATGAATTACCGCCTCACGCCCCTCATGAGCCAGTACCGGGAGATCAAGAACAGGCACCCCCAGGGGATTCTCTTCTTTCAGGTGGGGGATTTCTACGAGACGTTCTACGACGACGCGAAGGAGATTTCCCGCCTCCTCAATATCGCTCTCACCACGCGCGACAAAGACAAGAGCAATCCGGTGCCTCTCGCGGGGGTTCCTATCCATGCGGCCGAGACCTACATCGCGAAGCTCCTTCAGCTGGGGCGCACGGTCGTGATCTGCGACCAGGCGGAGGACGCTCCCGGCGCCTCGGGAATCGTGAAACGCGTCGTCACGGACATCGTCACGCCCGGGACCACGCTATCGCCGGCGACGCTCGTCGATCGGGAGAACAATTTCATAATCTCGATGGTCGAGCGCGCCGGAATGACGGGATTCGCGATTCTCGACGTTTCAACGGGAGAATTCAGCGCCGGAGAGGACGTCACGCCGATCATCGAGCAAGCGCTCGCCGGAACCCGGCTGCGCGAGGCGATCGTCCCCCACGGTTCCGGCGGCCTGCGCAAGCGCATGGAATCGCTCGATCATCGCGCGACGATCGACGAACGGGCGCCCTACGAGTTCGAGGAGCAATTCGCGCGCGCGGCGCTGTGCGCTCATTTCGGCGTCAGCGAGCTCACCTGCTTCGGCCTCGAGGACAAGCCGCTCGCCATCGGGGCCGCGGGCGCGCTGCTTTCGTTCGTAAAAGAGCTGCGGCGGAACGATCTCGCGCATATCGCGGGCATCAGGCTCTTCGTGCCGCGGGACAGCCTTTTTCTCGACGCTGAAACGCTCGCGAACCTCGAGATATTCGAACCGCTGCGGGGGAACGCGCCGGATACGACCCTCATCCATCATCTGGATCAGACGGAAACGGCCCCGGGCGCCCGCGAGCTCCGGAAATGGCTCATGCACCCGTCGCGCAGAGCCGAGGTGATAGGGCGGCGCCTCGATGCGATCGGATCGCTTCTCTCGGACCATACCTCGCTGCGGGCGCTGCGCGGGACGCTGAAAAGATTTGCCGACATCGAACGGCTTCTGTCGCGCATCACCACGGGGAAGGCCGGTCCGCGCGAGCTGCTTGCCCTCGCGGAGGCGTTCGAGCGCGCCCCCGCGATCGCGGAAGCGGCGCGGCGTTTCGACTCCGACGCCATCCGCGAGGCGGCCCGGGGCCTGTCCGTTCGCGTTTCCTCCCTCGATGTTATCAGGCGCGGCATCGATCCCGCGAGCCCGCCGCATCTCCGCGACGGAGGAGTCATCCTGAGCGGCTACCGGGACGATCTCGACGCCCTCCTGCGGGAATCGGGCGACGGCAAGGCCTGGATCGCGCGGCTGCAGGAATCGGAGCGGGAGCGCACGGGGATCTCCTCGCTCCGGGTCGGGTACAACAGGGTGTTCGGCTATTATATCGAGATCTCGCGCGCGCACGACGACAAGGTTCCTCGGGATTATATCACCAAGCAGACCCTCGTCTCGTCGCAGCGCTATGTGACCCAGGATCTCAAAATCAGGGAACAGACGATCATCAGCGCGGACGCGCGTCGCATCGCGCTCGAACGCGAGATATTCGACACGATCTGCGAAACGGTATCGCGCGAAAGCGAAACGATCCAGCGCCTCGCATTCGGCGTCGCGACGCTGGACGTTCTGTCGTCGCTTGCCGTGACGGCCCTCGAGCGGAACTACTGCCGTCCCGAAATCAACGAAACGGGGGATCTCACGGTGACGGACGGACGGCATCCCGTCGTCGAGCGCATTTCCGGAAAGGATTTCATACCGAACGACATCGAGCTTCGATCGAGCGAGAAGAGCTTCGTCGTGCTCACGGGGCCGAACATGGGCGGGAAATCGACGTACATTCGCCAGGCCGCGCTCATCGCGCTGCTCGCGCATTCGGGAAGCTACGTTCCGGCGGCCCGTGCTTCGGTGAGTCTGCTCGACCGGATATTCACGCGCGTGGGATCGAGCGACAACCTCGCGCGGGGCCAGAGCACATTTCTCGTCGAGATGGGCGAGACGGCGAAGATCCTCAACTGTTGCACCGAACGAAGCCTCGTCATTCTCGACGAGGTAGGGCGCGGAACGAGCACTCTCGACGGCCTGAGCATCGCCTGGGCGGTCTCCGAGTTTCTGCTCGAGGGGGACGGACCGAGACCGAAGACCCTTTTCGCGACCCATTACCACGAGCTCACGCGTCTCGCCGAGCGTTTTCCGCACGTACGCGCCATGCGCGTCGAGGTAAAGGAATGGGGAGATCAAATCGTCTTTCTCTACAAGATCCGCGAGGGAGCGAGCGACAGAAGCTACGGAATTCAAGTCGCGCGCCTGGCGGGATTGCCCGAGTCTGTCATTCGCCGCGCCGGCGAGATTCTGGCATCGCTCGAGCGCGAAAAGATGAGCGCGGCGCCGCCCGATACCGATATCGCGAAACAACCTTCCCTTTTTCGCGATACCGGCCACATNNAGAGAACGTTTGCAACATATTGATACAAATGCTATTACGCCGCTCGAAGCCCTCACGATCCTCATCGAGCTCAAGGGACGTGCGAAAGAGTAGGGTTTGCGCGCTTCTGGCTCGACTTATGCTCGAAAGCTAATGGGTCATAATATTTTGCCGCGAAACGATGCAGGAGCGGATCGTGTCCGGAACACGTTCTCTGATGTGGCCGGTATCGCGAAAAAGGG
>JAFNGP010000129.1:2951-3274 GCA_017885175.1 bacterium | reverse complement strand
CCTGGCTTCCTTCCTTGACACGCGGTGGCGCGACAGTCTATTATCAATAAGAATTCTTATCGCTTTCTTCTACCAAGGTAATTTTGCCCTCGACGCAAGTAAAGTGAAAAGTGAACCGGCATGAAAGGAAGCTGTCATGGAACGTGAACGCGACCTCACGACGCTCGAAGTCCTCAGCATCGCGATAAAGTCCGAGATCGAAGCGATAAAGCTCTACCGCCGGATGAACGAAAAGGCGAAGAATCCCGACCTCAAAGCGAAGCTGGACTTTCTCGCGTCACAGGAGACGAACCACGAGCGGATCCTCACGGAGGCCTACCGGA
>JAFNGP010000129.1:330-2889 GCA_017885175.1 bacterium | reverse complement strand
CACGACCAGAGCAGCCGGTCGATGCTCGAATATCTCGCGAGCATGGAGCGGAGCCACTTTTCGATCCTCGAGGCCGAGTACCGGCAGCTCCAGTTCACCGAGGACTACAACACGGACGATTTTCTGAGAGGCGATCGCCTCATGAACGTGGGGCCCTGACCGGTCACTTGGTATAATAGTCTATCATCCGCTCGATCGCGCGTCTGCATACCGGGCAGAACGGCCCGACCTTCTTGGAGAACATGATGCAGTCGCGGCAGGGCCGATAGAGCCCTTTCGCCGAGTACCCCGCCCCTTCGAAGGCGCCGACGACGACGCCGTGCGCCGAATCGTCGGGCGTCGGAACCGGCGTCCCCTCGAGGATGAGGTCCCCCCATTTCACCTTCGCCGTATCGAGGAGCGCCGTGATGTTGGGCTCCCACGGCTCCATTCCCTTCGGATAGAGATCGTTGTACGCGACCTGCGAGCTGTAGTACTCGTCGCCGAGCCCGGCGAACGAATGGCCGAACTCGTGCGTGAAGACGTAGGCGTCGAACTCGTTGTTCGAGCATCCGGCCGAATAAAGATTGAAAATCCCTCCTCCGCCGTATCGTTTGGTGTTCGCGATCAGGATCACGGCGTCGCAGGGCGCGTTGCCGACGACGTCACGAATGACCTTGTTCGAGAAGGTCAGCATGTACCGGGAGATGTCGAACGCGTTGAACGAGAGCCCGAAGGTGGAGTTGCGGTATTTGCCCTCGCGCGGCTCGTCGACTCCCGATTCGGCCGACGCCGTCTCGATGAGACGCACGTTGAAATCNNTCGAAGAGCGCATTCAGAAGCCTCTCGGCGTCGCCGCGGAGCTTGTGCATCTCGTTCTGATCGTAGCCGTCGCCGAGAACGACGACGTCCACCCTGTTCGGAGAAGGACCGCCGTCGAGAAGCTGCCGCACGCGGANNCCGACGTGATAATCGGCGGGATCGACGACGAGATCGTAGACGGGCCGGTACACGTTCTTACGGTCCCTCGTGTCGATCCGCACCTGCACGGGCGCTTTCGGCAGCGGGATTATCAACGATTCGTGAACGGTTCGCGGGAATCCGGCGATCGCCTCGTCGGTCGTCTTCCATTCGTCGAAGAGCGTCGAATAGCCCCTGGAATAGATCATCGTGTTCGTTTTGATATCGAACACGCGGAGAATGCAGCTCCCCAGATTGAGCGTATCGAGGAGATTGGCCGGATTTCCCGCCCAATACGGCTCGATCCTTACTTCGTCGAGGCTATAGGTCTCTCCCTTCGCATCGCCGGTATGGTAGAGATCGATCCTGAGCGCCTTCGCGGCGAAGAATCGCTCGAAGTCGGGGCCTGCCGCCGGGCGATCGGCCGCGACGGTTTGGGCGCCGATTGCCATGGTCAGCACGAACAGGCAGAGACGATGCATCGATGACCTCCTCCTGATATTCTCGCATTCATTAATCGCCGCCGCAATCCCGACGCTCAGCGCGAGCGAGCGACACCGGCGCGCACGCACGAGCGCGCGATCGGGCAGATCGAGCAACGCGGCGAAACCGGCGCGCAGATCGACTTGCCGAACGTCACCAGAAGATCGTTTATCTCGAGCCAGTGCGCTTTCGGGAGCGTCGCGCGGAGACAGGCTTCCGTTTCGACGGGCGCCTTCGTCCGGATAATCCCGAGCCGGTTCGCGACCCGGTGCACATGCGTGTCGACGCAGATCCCCGGGAGAGCGAAGCCGAGCGTGAGAACGAGGTTCGCGGTCTTTCTCCCGACGCCGGGAAGAGCGAGCAACCCTTCCATCGTATCGGGGACGCGGCCTCCGAGCTCGCCCGCGATTTTCGCCGAGAGGGCGCGGATCGCCTTCGCTTTCGTTCGATAGAATCCGGCGGGGTAGATCAGTTCCTCAATTCGTCTCGCGGAGAGAGCCGAGAGCGAGCGGGGCGTCGGGGCGCGCGCGAAGAGCCGCCTCGCCGCCTCCCCCGTCACCTCATCCTTCGTTCGGGCGCTGATCACCGTCGAGACGAGCACCTTGAACGGCGAGCGGCTCCGTCGCGCGATTTCGGTGACGGATGGAGGGCGCTCTCCGTGGACGGCCTTCCGCACGGCGGGAACGATTCGGCGCAAGGTCGCGGTCGCCGCGGCTTTCCCGCGGGGGAACCACTCCGGCCGTGGATCGGGTAATTTCGACACAGAATCATTCATATGCGCTTTCCGCGAACGACATGGATTTTGTACGCTATCATACGCTTGGCACCGCTTCAACTCATTTCCCTTGACAGTGGGCGCAGCGGTTTTTATCCTTCCCCTTCCCGAACGAGGAGGAATAAACATGGATTGGACCTTCACTGACGAGCAGAAGATGCTCAGGGACATGGTCCGCAAATTCGTCGTCAACGAGATAAAGCCTATCGCGGAAAAGATCGACCAGGAAGAGAAGATACCGAAGGAGCTCATCAAGAAGATCGCCGAGCTCGGGCTCCTCGGTGTCTCGTTTCCCCCCGAATACGGCGGCTCCGGCATGGGCGAGACGGGCTACTGCATCGTCCAGGAGGAGATCGGGCGGG
>JAFNGP010000129.1:0-182 GCA_017885175.1 bacterium | reverse complement strand
TTCATCACGAACGGGAGCTTCGCCGACGTCTTCACCGTATTCGCCAAGCATCTGGGCGGAAAGGCCAATGGCAAGGTCTCGAGCTTCATCGTCGAGAAGGGCTCTCCTGGATTCACCATCGGCAAAATCGAGCACAAGATGGGCATCCGAGGCTCCGAAACGGCCGAGCTCGTCTTCGAGGA
>JAFNGP010000128.1:13045-17035 GCA_017885175.1 bacterium | reverse complement strand
CGGTCCTCGTCGTCGACGACGATGAGCATCCGCCCCCGTTTGATATCCTCGAGCGCGTCTTCGATACGGCTGAATACGCTCATCAACGCTCGCCTCCCTTCTTCGCGAATGCGAGAAAATTCTCGACGTACTTCGCGAGGACGTCGATCTCGACGTTCACGGAGCTTCCCGTCTTCAAATATTTGAGGTTCGTGCGCTCCCACGTGTGGGGAATGACGAATACGGCGAAGCGTCCGTTCTTCACCGACGGTCCGACCGTGAGGCTCACTCCGTTCACGGCGACGGATCCCTTCGGCACGAGGTATTTCAGAAGCTCCGGAGCGAGCGCGATCTCGATTCCGAGCGGCTTCTTCACCACTTCCGTTACCGTTCCGGTCCCGTCGACGTGGCCGTTCACGATGTGGCCGCCGAGGCGCCCGCCGGCGGCGAGCGCGCGCTCGATGTTCACCCGGGCGCCGGGCCGGATGCGCGCGAAGGTGGAGACGCGGAGCGTCTCGCGGAGCACGTCGCAGGAGAAGCACGTTCCGTCCACGCCGGCGACCGTCTGGCAGACGCCGTCCACCGAAACGCTCTCTCCGTCGACGAGCCCCTCGAGAGGCGTCTCGATCGTGAGACGAGCCCCGTTCGAGTTTTTCCGCGCGGCGCGCACCGTGCCGAGCGCCTCAACGAGCCCAGTGAACAATGGTATCCTCCTCCGTCACCGCGGAGAGATAGTCTCCGATCTTGCGCGAATCGTACACGAGCACCATATCGTCATCCATGGCCGTGCAGCTCCTGAGAACGAGCTCTCCGCGCGCGAGCCACTGCGGTCCGCGGCCGTCCTGGTACCAGGCGACGCCGCTCTGTCCCGACACGAGCGGCGCGTAGCAGAGCACGAGGCGCTCGATGAGCCCCTCGAGGAGAAACGCGGTCGCGACCTCGCCACCCCCCTCGACGATCACCGAGGTGATCCCCTTCGCCGAAACATCCTCGATCCAGAAGCGCAGATCGACCCCGTGCGGCCCGCGCGGCAGCGGCACGACCTCGGCCCCCGCCGTTTCGAGCTCCCTTCGCCTGATCGGATCGACGTTCGTCAGGCAGTAGACGATGACGCGCTCCTTGCGGGAGAGCCACGGATAATCCTCGGGGAACCGGAGGGCCGAATCGAAGATCATCCGCACCGGCGGGCGCAGATCCTTCCGGTGGAGCCGCCGGTCGAGCTTCGGGCGGTCGATCGAGACCGTGCCGATGCCGATCGCGATCGCCTCGGTCCAGGCCCGCAGCCGGTGAATGTAGCGCTGCTCCTTTTCTCCCGACAGGTAGCCCCGCTCGGTTCCCCACGTGAGCCTTCCATCGAGCGTCGATGCGAGCTTGAGCATGACGAAAGGCTTGCCCGTGAGGTTCCGGTGAACGTAGGGAAGATTGAGCTCGAGCGCTTCCCGCGCGCACACCCCGCCTTTGACTTCGATACCCCGCGCCCTGAGCGCGGCGGCGCCTTTGCCCCGCACCCGGCTGTCGGGATCGTACATGCTGAAAACGACGCGCGATATCCCGGCGTCCACGATGCCGTCCGTGCAGGGAGGCGTTCGTCCGTAGTGGCAGCAGGGCTCGAGATTGAGATAGAGCTCCGCGCCCCGGGCGCGATCCCCGGCGTCCCGGATCGCCTCGATCTCCGCGTGCGGACGTCCGGGACCCTGGTGATATCCCTCGCCGACGATCCGGTCCCCCGCGACGAGGACGGCTCCGACGAGCGGGTTCGGAAAGGTTTCCCCCAGGGCGTTCTCGGCGAGCTCGAGCGCGCGGCGAATGTATTTTTCCTCGAGATCCATAGCTCTCTCCTTCGGGAGAAAACCGTTGCCTCGGGGTTCCAATATCGGGAGACCGGGTGCCTGCGGGATGCCGCACCCGAAAGAGGGCTAAAACCTTCTCCCATCCAGACTGTCACTGTCGGCTCCGGAATTGCGCCGGATCGGTGAGCATCGAGCTCATTCGCGGGCTTTCACCGCCGGTGGGGATTTGCGCCCCGCCCCGAAGGTTCGAGGCCCCGACAGGGGCCTTTATAATGTAATACAATTCTAATCAGCGCCGCCGGTTATGTCAAGCGGACAAATGCCGCTACTCGCCGAGCATGGCGGAGACGAAGAGCTCGGGATCGAACCGTTCGATGTCCGAGAGCCCCTCGCCGACGCCCACGTAGATGACGGGGACGCGGAGGTTTCGCTGGATCGTGACGATGGCGCCCCCTTTTGCCGTGCTGTCGAGCTTCGTGAGAACGAGCCCCGATACGGGAAGCGCCGCGGTGAAGGCCTCGGCCTGCCGGAGGCTGTTCTGCCCCGTATTGGCGTCGAGCACGAGCCAGCTCTCGAGGCCGACGCCCTCCATTCTCGTCGAGAGGACGTTGAATATCTTTTTCAGCTCGTCCATGAGATTGACCTTCGTGTGGAGCCGCCCCGCGGTATCGACGATCACGATATCTGCGTCTTTCGCTTTCGCGGATTGCACCGCGTCGAAGGCGACGGCTGCGGGGTCCGCCCCGCTCTTCTGCCGGACGATCGGCACTCCGGCGCGTTCGGCCCAGAGCTCGAGCTGCTCGACAGCCGCCGCGCGAAAAGTGTCGCACGCCGCGAGGATGACGGAGTGTCCTTCGTTCTTGAAAAGATACGCGAGCTTTCCGATGGTACTTGTTTTCCCGACGCCATTTACACCGACGACCACAATAACGCGCGGGCGTCCTTTCGGCGGTTCCGGAGCGGGGGTTTCCCTGATTATCGAGAGGAGCTCCTCGGCGATGATGCGGCGATAGTCGCCCGGTCCGGCGGCCGCGCCGGCCTGCTTGCGGAGGCGCTCGATGATTCTTTCCGCCGCCTCCGGTCCGAGGTCGGCCGAAAGGAGGACCCCTTCGAGCTCCTCGAGGGCGTCCGCGCCGAGAGCCCCCCCGGAGAATATCCCCTGCAGGGAGCCGAAGAGGCGTTCCTTCGTCCTCCTGAGACCCTGAAACAGCTTTTGCATGCGAAATCCCCGTCAGTTCGAGGAGGCTTCCGACGGCACGAGCACGCGCTCGGAGGCGGCGCGGTTCCGGAGAACTTTCTCGATCCCATCGAAGTCGACCGATACGACGCGCGAGATGCCGCGCTCCTCCATCGTGATGCCGTAGAGCGTCTCGGCGACCTCCATCGTGCGCTTGTTGTGGGTGATGATGATGAACTGGGTATCCTTCTTGAACACCTGGAGCATTCGGAGAAGGCGCTGTATGTTGGCGTCGTCGAGAGGGGCGTCCACCTCGTCGAAGATGCAGAAGGGGCTCGGTTTCGCCTTGTAGAGAGCGAAGAGAAGCGCGAGCGCCGTGAGCGCCCGCTCGCCGCCCGACAGGAGCGATATATCCTGAAGGCGTTTTCCCTTGGGCCGCGCCGTTATGATGATATCCGCCTCGAGCGGGTCGGCGGCCTCGCTCAAGGCGAGATCCGCTTCTCCCCCTTCGAAGAGAATCTGGAACGTCTCCTGGAAATTCTTCCGGACGATCTCGTACGTCTCGAGGAACTGGCTTCTCGCCCGCGCGTTGATCTTCTTGATCGCCTCTCCGAGCTCCTCCTTCGCCTTGACGAGATCGGCCTTCTGCGATTCGAGGAAGTCGAGGCGCGTCTTCTTCTCGTTGAACTCCTCGACGGCGGCGAGGTTCACGGGGCCGATCGATTCGAGCTTCTTCTTCTCCCGGTCGATCATATCCTTCGTCACGGCCGACTCCTCGTCGGTGAGGGGAAGCTCTTTCCCTTCGAGGTAGCAGCCGAGATCGGCGGCGTACATCTCACCCGCCTTGTCCACGAGGTTCCGCGTCTGCGTCTCGAACGTCGAAAGCGTGATCTTGATTTCGTTCAGCCGTTCGAATATCCGTTCGCGCTCGGCCGCGCGCGCCTTGAGCTCCTTCTCCGCCGTTTCGGCCTCGAAGCGACGCTCCTCGAGATTCCCGGCGAGCTCGTCGATCCCCCGCTCGTAGGAACGCTCCTCCTCGAGAAG
>JAFNGP010000128.1:287-13026 GCA_017885175.1 bacterium | reverse complement strand
GAAGCGAGCGCGATCTTCTTCTCGGTGAGGGAGGCCTCGATCTCCTCCTTGCGTTTCTGGAGCGCGGCGAGCTCCGTCTCGATATCCGTCCATTGCCGCGCCTCGCCGCTCTCCTCCCGCATCCGGAGGGAGAGCTTCATCTCTTCGAGCCTGGCGAGGACCTCGAATCTCGACGTCTCGATCTCGTCGAGCGTCCTGAGAAGAAGGGAGACCTTCTCTCTGCGCATCGCGTGATCTTTCTCGCAGATCTGAAGCTCTTCCCTCCGCCCCGAAAGCTCTTCGCGGAATCGCTGAATCTCCCCCTCGAGCTCGCGCACCCGCGCCTGAAGATTCTCGCGCGCCGAGCGCTCGTCCTCGCAGGCGACCGTCATACGAACGACCTCGCGATCGAGCTCCGGTATCGTTTCCCCGATCCGCTCCAGATCGTCCGTGCGGCCGAGCAGCGAAAACTCCTCGGTGCCGCTTCCCGCGAAATAGACTCCCGCCGAGGCGGAAAACGCCGTGCCGGCGAGCGTCACGGCCGTCGCGCCCCTCCCTCGATCCGAGGAGACGAAATCGATCGCCGCGAGCGCGTCCTCGAAAACGTACGCGCCGCGGAGCAGATTCTCGACGAGCCCCCTCCGCGAATCGTCGACCGCGACGAACGAGGCGAGCGCGCCGAGGCAGCCGGGAACGTCCCCGGCCCCGGCGCCCTGCTCCGCCGGCCGCGCGTCCTCCGCGAAGAGGCGCACGCGTCCCGGCTTCTTTTTCGCGATCTCGCCGACGAGCTCGAGCGCGCTGGCGAACCGGTCGACGACCACGCCGTCGAGCATGCCCGCGAGCACCGCCTCGCATGCGGGGCGGTAACGGTCCTCGACCTTGAGGAACTCGACGAGCGGACCCCGCACGCGGGCGTCGCCGCTCGTGAGGACTTCTCGCGCCCCGCCCGGAAACCCCTCGAAATTTTCCTTCATCCTCCGGAGAAGCTCGTGCTTGCTTTTCAGGTGGGCGAGCTCCGCGCGCTTCTCGGCGAGCAGCCGCTCGCGCTCGAATATCCTCTTTTCCTGCTCTTGCATCGAGTCGACGAGGCCCGATCGCTCGCGATCGAGGGCGGAGCAGCGTTCCTCGAGCTCCCGGCACGCGGCCGATCTGACCTCTTTCTCTGCGGCGAGGCCCTGCCCTTCCCGCTCGGCCCCGGATATGCGCTCGCGCGTGTCGGCCGAACGAGCGTCGAGCTCCGCGAGCGTCCCTTCGAAATGCTCGAGGGTGTTCTTCACCCTGACCTGATCCTGGAGGAAATCGAGCTGCGTCTGCTTCATCTCGATCAGCTTCGCGGTGAGCGCCTGGATCCGTTCGGCGAGAGCGCGGAAATCCTCCGCGAGAGCAACCAGCGCTCCCTCCTCCGCTCCGATCCTCGCGCCCGTCGACGCGCTGAGCCCCGTCACCTCGGCGACGCGTTCCGCGATATGCGCGAGGCGGCCCTCCGCCTCGGTTATCTCGCGCGACGCGCGCTCGACGCGGATCCGCGCCTGGCTCTCGCGCTCGGTGAACTGGATCACTTTTTCCTCGGAGGACTGGATCCTCCGGCGAATGTCGTAGCGGCTGTTCTGGAGCTCCGTTCGCTTCCGCTCCAGCTCGAGGTGGCAGGCGCGCGCATCCTCGACCTTCCGCTCAAGCTCGGCGCGCGAGGTATCCTCGCTCCGGGAACGGGTCAGGCAATCGGTGAGCTCCGCTTCGGCCGCGCGCCTCCCGCCGACGATATCCGAGAGCTGCGCGCGGATGTTCACGACCTCCCAGCCCCTGATCCTGTCTCTCACGATCTCGTAGCGGCGCGCCTTGGCCATCTGGTATTTGAGCGACCGCACCTGCGACCGGAGCTCCTCGAGTATGTCCTCGAGACGCAGAAGATCGGCGTCGGTGAGGTCGAGCTTCCGCTGCGCCTCCTCCCGCCGCATGCGGTATTTGACGATGCCCGCCGCCTCCTCGAACATGAGGCGGCGCTCGCCGTGCACGTCGTTCAGGACCCAATCGATCATCTCCTGCTCGATGACCGAGTACGAATGGCTCCCCGTGCCCGTGTCGGCGAAAAGATCGCGGATATCCTTGAGCCGGCACGGCATCTTGTTGATGAAGTACTCGCTCACCCCGGAACGGTACACCTTTCGCGTGATCGTGATCTCGGCGTAATCGAGCGGAAACAGGCCGCGCTCGTTGTTGATCGTGAGATTCACGGAGGCGTACCCCATCGGTTTGTGCTGCTGCGTGCCGTTGAATATGACGTTTTCCATCTTCGAACCGCGGAGCTGGCGGGCGCTCTGTTCCCCGAGAACCCAGCGAACCGCGTCGACGATATTCGTCTTGCCGCAGCCGTTGGGGCCCATGATCGCCGTGATCCCCGGCTTGAATTCGAGGTTGATCGGGGCCATGAACGATTTAAAGCCCACCATCTCGAGTTTCGAAAGGCTCACCGCTTGTATCCTCCCAACGTCGTTCGAATGTCACCCGTTCAACGCGTCGCGGCTTCGAGGGTCACGACTCGCGCATATCCGATCTTGTTGAGTCCCAGGAGATCGAGTCTCGTCTTCGTCGCCTCGCCCTCCGTCGCGAATTCGCCGACGAGAACACGGAGCCAGTTCGCGCCCTTGATCTCGACCTCGACGATCCGCGCCGGAAATCCGTTCTTCTCGAGGTACGCCTTCTCGACCTCGGCGCGGGACATTTCCCTGAACGAGGCGACGTGGATCGTATATACGCCCCGTCCCGGAGCGATCTCCGTCCTCGCCGTATCGGCGGCTTTCGGCTCCGCGCCCGCCGCCGCCCGTTCCGTCGTTCCGGACGACGGGATCGCCTGCGCGCCTTCGGACGCCGCCGCGGCGGCGCTCTCGGCCGGGGCCGCCGCCGAATCCCTCGCCGGCGAAAGCTCTCCGCCGTCCGAGGTCCGCGCGACCTCCCCCGGCGCCGTGCCGAGCGGCTCCTTCTCGCGAACCGTCCGGTTGAGCACGGCCCACCACACGACGAAGGCGAGAATGAGAATCGCCGCGGAAATGCTCACGATGCGGAGCACGCTGAGGCGCGGTTTCTCTTCCGGCTCGATCTCGTCGAGCGGCTCGAGGTCTTCGCTTCTTTCGATCAGGGGAATCGCAAGCGGTTCGTCCTTGCCGGCAGGCGTTTCTTTCGGAGCCGCGAACGCCGGCTCGCCGCCGGCCGGTTCAAGAGCCCTCTTCGAGGCCGGGGCCGGCGCCGGGGCGCGCTTCCCGCAGAAACAGACGAGCTCGACCGGAGGAAACTTTTCCTCGCCGAGCGACTTGATGTTCTTCTGCAGCTCCCCCTCGCTCATGTCGTCGATCCGGCAGCAGAGGAGTATGCCGTCGACGAGCCTGGCGAGAGGATTGATCTTCGCGTCCTCCGTGTACAGCGTCGAGCAGTAGATGACGACGTCGTGCTTCGTGCGGAGGAACTCCATGATCTTCTCGAATTCCTTGACGGCGAAGGGAATCGTGCGCGAAACGGGGAACGACCCCGGTCCCGCGACGCTCACGCCTTCGATCCCGACCGCCCGNNGTGACCGTCTTGAGCGAGCTCCCGTAGAGCAGGAGATCGAGGAAGCCGTGCTCCTCGGCGTTCTCGACGAGACCGCTCAGGCCGGAGTTCAGAAAGTCGCCGTCGACGACGAGAACGCTCCTGCCGTGCTTCGCGATGATGTGCGCGATCTGCAGCACCGCGAAATCGCGCGATATGCCCTTCTCGCCGGCGGAGAGGGCGAGTATCACGGCGCCGCTCCGCTCCTTGATCCGTTTTTCGAGCTGGGCGCCCACGTCGTTGAAATGATCCAGCTCGCTCGCGGAGGAGGGATCCCCCGCCGCCATGAAGGCCCGAATGCGCTCCTCGTCGAGGAATATCGTGTAGCCTCCTCCCACCGCTTCGCACGATTCGTTTTTCGCTTTTCCCCGATCTTCATCGGTCATTCCGATCACTCCCTCCGGAGAATTCTTTCAAGCCCGTCGACGAGTGTGGCAATAAGCTCATCCTCTTCATCGCTGAGAATCGTTCGAGGATCGATCATTACCGAATGGTCCTTGACGCGGACCAGCACGGACGGGCTCCCCCCGCGCACGAGCGCGGCGAGCCGCTCCGCGCGGCCCGCAGGAAGGGTAATCTGCACGACGACCGTCCGCAAGGGATTTATGGGAAAACTGCCGCCTCCTATGGAAGACTCCGATTCGACGATCTTCACGTCGAGATCGGGCACGCCCCGCGCCGCGATGCGCCCGGCGAGCCCGGCGGCCTTCTCCCGCAAGCGATCCGCGGGTTCCATGATCATGCGAAGCGACGGTATCCTTTCGAAACTCCCGTTCCAGTAATCGCGCAGCGTCTGCTCGAGACCCGCCAGCGCCAGCTTATCGGGCCGGAGCGCCCTCGAGAGATGATTCTCCTTCATCCGCGCGATGAGAGGGGCGCTTCCGACGAGCGCGCCTCCCTGCGGCCCGCCGAGCACCTTGTCGGTGCTGAAGCTCATGATATCCACGCCGCTCTCGAGCGTCGTTTCGAGACATTCCTCCCCCTCGATTCCCACGCCTCGCAGGGGGTAGAGAACCCCGCTCCCCTGATCGTGCATGACCGGCACGCCCGCGGCCCGTCCCACCTCGGCGAGCTCGCCGAGCGACACCTCGTTCGTGTATCCGACGATGCGGTAATTGCTCGTGTGAACCTTGAGAAGCAGCGTGGCGCCGTCCCGAACGGCCTTCTCGTAATCCTTCCGGTGCGTCCGGTTGGTCGTTCCGACCTCGATCACGCGCCCGGCCGCGAGCGCGAGTATCTCGGGGAGCCTGAAGCTCCCGCCGATCTCGACGAGCTCTCCGCGCGACACGGCGACGGCGCCGGAGCCGGCGATCGTCTGCACCGCGAGCAGCACCGCCGCGGCGTTGTTGTTCACGACGAACGCGTCCTCGGCTCCGGTGAGGAGCGAGAGCAGCCTCCCGACCCTGAGCCCGCGCTCCGTTCTCTTCCCGCTCGCGAGATCGATTTCGAGATCGACGTAGCCCCGCGCCGCGGAGTCGATCGCCGCGCGAACGCTCTCTCCGAGAACCGCGCGGCCGAGGTTCGTGTGGAGAACCACCCCCGTCGCGTTGATCACCCGCCGCGTCCCGGAGATCGAGAGCGCGTCGAGCTCGGAGGCGACGTCGTCGGCGACGGAGGCCATGATATCGTTCCCGGAGACGCGGGCCTTCGAGCCTTCGAGCAGCGTCCTGCGGCGGCGCTCGATCGCTTCCCGCACGATACGGGTAACACCCTTCCGCGAAAGAAGGGTTATTCGCGGAGCGATCCGGGCGTCCTCGAGAACCTTCTCGACCGACGGTAATTTCTTCAGGGACGATTGAATATCCATTTCCTTTAACCTTGTTGCTCAAGCTGAATTTGTCGATTTCTACCATATATAGGGGATACCGTCAACTATTTTCACAATATATGGGTCTCCAGGACGCATTTTTCGCGCCGGGATACGAGGCCCCCTCCGCCGCGAAATTGCTTCTTGATGAAGGGGAACGCTTCTGGTAAAGAATGCTTAGCTTGAAACCAGGGAAAAAGGAGCTCTCGATGAATCGATCGCTGCGTTTCGTGATACTCCTTTCGCTCGGCGGCCTCGTCCTCGCCGGATGCGCCGCGCCGAGGGCCGGCCACGACGACCTCTATGCGCGGCTCAGGGAAAAGTCCGCAACGCTCGACGCGAGCGTTCTCGCGGGCAGAACGATCGTGATCGATCCGGGGCACGGGGGCGCGTTCGACGGCGCGCTCGGCGCCGACAGCCTGCGCGAAGCGGACGCGAATCTCGGCGTCGCGCTCTACCTCTGGGGGCTCTGCACGGACGCCGGGGCCCGCGCCCATCTCACCCGCACGGCGGACCGGGACCGCCTTCCTCCCGGCTCCGTCGAACCGCGGGACGACCTCGCCGAGCGCGCCGCGAAAGCGAACGAGCTCGAGCCGGACGTCTTTCTTTCGATTCATCACAACTCGAATTTCCCCGTAAAACGGGACGTCAACAAGATCGAGGTTTACTACCGCGCGGACGATCCGGGCCCCTCTCTCGAGCTCGCCGGGGACGTCCAGGTGCACCTCGCGCGCAACCTGGGGATCGAGATCTCCGAGATCAAGCCCGGGAATTTCTTCGTTCTCAGGCACTCGACGGCCCGCGCCGCGATCCTCGGCGAGGCGAGCTATCTCTCGAACCCCGCCGTCGAGGAGCGCCTCAAACTCTCGGAAAAACAGAAGCTCGAAGCCGAGGCCTATTTCCTCGGACTTGTCGAATATTTCTCGCGCGGCGTCCCTTCGATCGAGCGGCTCTCCCCGGCGCGCGACACGCTCGCGGCCCCCGCGGAGATCTCATTCTCGGTTAAGGGGGCGGCGGGCGTGCCGCTCGATCCCGTCTCCGCGCGCATTCGCATCGGCAATCGCGAAATCGTTCCGATGTTCGAAGCGGCGAATTCGATCATCCGTTATCCGATGCCTCCCGATCTGCCGATCGGGACGTACCGTCTCCAGGCGTTCATCCGAAGCGCGCAGGGAGCGACCGCGTGGAGCGCGACCGCCGCGATCCTTCTCAAGCGGCCCCCGCGGCACATCATTCCCCTCCCCCCGATCGAGAAGCCCGGGGGAATCGCGTCGATTTCCGTGAGAGTGCTCGACGAGCTCGGCCTGCCCGTCGCCGACGGCACCCCCGTCGTCGCTCGATTCGCGGGTAAGGGCCAAGCATTCTCGAGCGCCTCCATAAACGGAATGTTCAGCTTCGAAACGCCGCTCGACCTCGCCCGCGAGCCGTTCTCGGTTAGCGCGGACAGCCTGACCGGCGAGATCAGGTTTCCGGCGTTCGCGGAACGTACCTTCATCCCGATCGTCGTGATCGACGCGCTGACGGGAAAGGCGGTCTCGCGCCCCGTCGTCGGCGGCAGCCCCTCCGAGAGCATGCTCGGGGATGAGGCGGGAAGGCTGCTCGTTCCGGCGTCAAGCCGCCCCGAAACGCTCCTCGTGAGCGCGGCGGGCTACGCCCCGGTCCTTCTCGACAGTCTCCCCGCCGGCCCTTCTCCGGACGTCACGACCGTCCGGCTCAACCCGCTCTTCGGCGGCTCCCTCGCGGGAAAACGGATCGCCCTCGATCCCGGCGGCGGAGGCTCCGATCCGGGAGGCCGGGGCGCCGGCTCGCTGCGCGGCGCTTCCGTGAATCTTGCGGTCGCGCGGCGCCTCCAGAATCTCCTCGAACGGGCGGGGGCCTCGGTCACGCTCACGCGAAACGGGGATGAGACGATTTCCGCGCAGGAGCGCGTGTATATCGTCAACCGCGCCGACGCGGAGCTCGCCGTCGGCATCAGGCACGGCGCGCCGCCTTCCTCGATCGAAGCTCCCCGATGCGTTCTGTACTTCCCGGGAAGCGCGCGCGGACGATCCATCGCGGAGCGGCTCGCCTCCGCCCTCGGCTCTCTCGCGCCGGACGATCCGTTCGCGGCCGGGGAATGGGCGGACGTATTCCTCCAGCAGACGTCGTGCGCGGCATGCGAGATCTACTGCGGACCGATCGAGGACGCCGCGCGCGAAACCGCGATGAGCGCCGAGCCGTGGCTCCGCCTCGAAGCGGAGAGGATCCTCGTCGCGATCGCGGGCCACTTCGGTTACGAGGGCGTCGTCGCCGGCGCTTTCACGGTGAAGGTGGTCTCCCGGGGCGCGCCGGCGGTCGGGGCGACCGTCGACATCGACCGGCTCTCCGCCCGCGCGACCGACGCCGGCGGCTCGGCGTCCTTCGGCCTCGTCGATCCGGGAACGCATCTCGTGACGGTGCGCCTGGCCGACGGACGATCCGCGCTTTTCGCGAGAACGATTCTCCCGAATGAATCGGCGATCGTCATCGAAATGCCCTGAGCCGGCCGCCGAACCCCGCACGGCCTCCCGACCCCGCGCTTGACAGCGCCCGAAGCGCCGTACGATATTGTATGCAAGGGAAAGAGGGCGCAGCGCATGGGGAAAATCAACGAGCACGATCGCCGGATGCGCAAGAGACTCATGCTCATCTTCCCCACCGTGATCCTCATCCATTTTTTCGCTCTCGTGTCCTTCGAACGCATCGGCGTCTTGAAAGAGCTTATTTCGATCGGCTACGAGGGCCCGCGGAAGTTCGAACCGGAGATCTCGATCGTCGACAACCGCGCTACGCCGGCAAAGTTCACGTCCCGCGAGAAGCGCATGATGATCCTTCAGAATATCCTGATCGAGGGCGAGGACAAACCGACGCGCGCGAAGGGGAACGAACCGGCGGCGAAACCCGCCGAACGAAAGCTCGATCAGCGGATCTCTTTCGAAATACCGGGAGAATACGCCTATCGCACCTACGCCTCCCGCGCGGCGGCTCCGTACCGGGAAGATTATGTCATCCTCAAAATGGTCAAGCCCGAGTACCCGGCCGACGCCCTTCTCTCGGCCGAAGAGGGATACGTCCTCGTCGAGGCGTACATCGCGAGCGACGGCGCCGTGAACGAGGCATACGTGCGTTCCTCCTTCGGCGCGGTGAGCTTCGAGAACTCCTCGCTCGCCGCGGTGAAGCAGTTTCTCTTCAAGCCGGTCCGCGAAGGGGGAAAACCGGTTTCCTTCTGGGTGAGCTTTCTGGTGAGATTCCAGCTGCGCCGCTAGCGTTCCGTCTTGAGAGTGCCGTATTCCACGGCCCGTTCGTTTCTCACGGTGTAGAACAGGATGCCCTCGCCCGCGACGAGATCGAGAAACGGGTGGCGTCTCTTCTCGAGAAGACGGGACATCTCTTCCCTCAGGGGCTCCCCTCCCGATTTGCTCTTCGCGAGCGCCTCGAGGAGGAGTCTCGTCCCCCGGTAGCCTCCGATGACCACCTGATTGATCTCCCCCGCCGGTTCGTTCACCAGGGCGCACGCGCCCGCGAAGAGACGTTCGCCGCCGAGCTGATCGAGATCGGCGGGAAATATCGCGCCCTCGAGATCCCTCCCGACCATCCTGATGAGACGCCTCGAATTCCACGCGCTCGTTCCGAGGAGCTGCGAGCCGAATTCGTGAAAGGAGAGCTGCGGCAGAATGAGGATGA
Source organism: bacterium (assembly GCA_017885175.1). GTDB lineage: Bacteria > Krumholzibacteriota > Krumholzibacteriia > Krumholzibacteriales > Krumholzibacteriaceae > SSS58A. The sequence continues at coordinate 3,959 of JAFNGP010000128.1, read as the reverse complement.
GATCCTCCGTGCTCGACGCGACGAAGAGCGCCTCCGGATCGGCCGCGCGAACGCGTCCGATCGACTCGCCGAAATCGGTGCTTCCCTCGGGATAGAATTCGGCAATCACGAGCTCGCCGCCGAGCCGCTCGACCTCGTCCCCGAAAAGGCGCGCGACGCGGCGCGACGGGAGGTCGTCGGAAGCCAGGAACGCGACGCGACGGAGCTCGAGCCGGCCGCAGGCCATCCTGGCGAGAGCGGTGATCTCGACCTCGGACGATGTGGTCGTCTGAAAGACCCATCCTCCGATCTCGCCTATCCCCTCCTCGGTCGCCACGGGAGACAGAAGCACCGTCCGGGAAAGCTCGGCGACCTGTGCGGCCGCGATCGTCGAAGAGCTGAGCACCTCTCCGAGAAGGGCGTCGACGCGCTCTTCGTCGATGAGCCGTTCGGCGACGGAGCGGCACTCGAGGGGATTGCCGCGCGTGTCTCCGACGACGAGATCGACGTTCGCGATCCCCTTGAGCCGCGCTTCCTTGAGCGCGACCGACGCGCCGCGCAGGAACGACTCCCCGAGCGTCGCGAAGCGCCCTTCGAGCGGACACAGAACGCCGATCCGGCGGCGCGAAGCCTCCGCCGTTTTCGCCTGATTCCTGGCTCCTTCCTGGGAGCCCGCGGGCCCCGCCGCCGCCGCGAACAGAAGGGCCGCCGCGAGCATCACGCGGCATTTCGCGATCCGTTTCATGTGAGCCTTTCCGGAGGTATGAATCGCCGTTTTCCGAGATACGCGAGCGCCAGCGCGTGATATTCCTCCGCGTTCCGGGCGAGCTTCTCGGAAGCGGCGCGATCGATCGTTTTCTTCACCGTTCCGGGAACGCCGGCCACGAGCGAACAGGGCGGAACGTCGAGCCCCTGGAGGAGAACGCTCCCCGCGGCCACGATGCTGCCGCTCCCGATTCTCACTCCGTCGAGGATTACGGCTCCCATCCCGATGAGGCATCCGTCCCCGATCGTGCACGAGTGCAGAATGGCCCGATGGCCCACGGTGACCCGCGCCCCGATCACGAGATCCGGACCGCCCGTCGTCACGTGGCAAACGCAGAGATCCTGAATGTTGGTGTACGCTCCGATGCGAATCCGCCAGACGTCTCCGCGTACGATCGCCCCGTGCCAGACGCTGGCGCAGTCGCCGATTTCCACGTCGCCGATCACCTGCGCGGTAGCCGCGACGAACACGTCGTCCCCGATCGACGGCTGCTTCCCCTGGAAGGGCTCTATCACCGGTTCCTCCTACGCGTCGAGATCCCCGAAGCTCCCCGGATCGAGCTCCTTGAGACGTTTGCGCACGTCGTCCTCGTCCGAACCGAGATCGATGCTCCGCTTATGCGCGTTGAACAGATCCCGTTCGATGAGGAGCGGCGCCCCGGCCCGCAGCGCAAGGGCGATCGAATCGCTCGGCCGCGAGTCGACGTAGAAAACGTCGTCCTCGCGTTTCAGCACGATGCGCGCGAAGTACGTCTCGGCCTGGAGCCCCGTGATTTCAATCCGTTCGACCGTCGCGCCGAGCACGTCAACGACGATCTTGAGGAGATCGTGCGTCATGGGCCGCTCGAACGACTTGCCCGCGACCGCCGTGAAGATCGCCGTCGCTTCGGCGGCGCCGATCCAGATCGGGAGGATCTCATCCTCGTCCTCCGCCTTGAGGAGAACGACCGGATGGCGGCGCTCCTGATCGAGCGCGATCCCGCGCACGGATACCTCGACGAGCTCCATCGCCGCCTCCTACTTGGTCCCTTCCGCCTTGCGCGCCTTGTCCTCTTCCACGCGCTTCTGCACGCCTTCGAACGACTCGAGCTTCGGATGAGCCGTTTCCATGTTCTCGATCATCCATTTCGCCGATTCCAGCATCGGGCTCTGGGGATATTTCTGCTCGAGCTCGTCGAAGGTCCGGCGCGCCTGAACGTAGTCCTTGAGCTCCTCGGCATAGGTGAACCCGATCATGAAGAGCGCCTCGGCGGCGTTCTTGTGGGTCGGATAGAGATTCACGATATCGCGATAGTACTGGATGCGGTTCCGCGCGTCGGGCTCGATCTGGGCCATCTCCCAGAGCTCTTCGGCCGTCCGCGTCGTTTTATCGAGGCGATCCCTGATATAGTTTTCCGCCTTGTACTTCTTCTTGAGCTCCGCGACGGCCGCCTTGTAGCCCTCTTCCGTTTTCTGCGCCCGCAGCTTGGCCTCGATCGTCCGCCGGGCTTCATCCAGCGTCTCGGTCTTCTGCGGATTCTTCTCGGTGACTTTCATGATGGCGAATCCGTTGCTGAGGCGCACGATCCCGCTCGCGACGCCCAACTCGAGCTTCTCGGCCGCCTTGCTGAACCCCTCGGTATCGCTGACTCCCTTGATGTAGCCGCCCGAATTGAAGTAGCCGACGTCGCCGCCGGACGAAGCGGTCGCCTTATCCTCGGACTCGGCGGCAGCGAGCTTCGTGAAGACTTCCCCCTGCGCGATGCGTTTGTTCAATCGCACGGCCTTGAGGCTATCGGCCGTGAAGATATACTGGGCGCGCATGACGGGCGCCTGGACGAACTCCTTCGGATGGGAGGCATAATACTCTTCGATTTCCTTCGGCTCGATCTTGATCTTGTCCGTTATTTCTTTCGAGAAATACTCTGCGACGAGGATATTCATCGTGACCCATCTGAGCCGCTCCTGCATTTCCTCGGTTCGATCCAGCTTCGCGTCGATCGCCGCGAGGTACAAGAGATGCTGCTCGACGAGCCGGTCGACGAATCTCGCCTGAGCGTCGGGGCCCTTGAACTGCTTCTTCTGATCATCGGGCAGATCCTCGAACGTGCGGAGCACGAACTCATCGGTGAGCTTGATATCGCCGACTCTCGCGGCGAGTCCGGATTTCACCTTGAGGGCGCCGTCCTTCTTTTCGCGCGAGCATGACGCAGCCGTCAAAACGACGCAGCCCGCGATCAGAACGAACAGGAGAGCTCTTCTCGCAAACATTCGTACCTCCTCTTTCAAGCCGTTCAATCGAACATTCCGTTATCGTGTCCCCGGCCGCCGCTTCTTCTCCAGGCGGCCGACGATCTCGCGAACGCGCTGGCTATCCCCCCGCTTGCACACGAGTATCGTTTTCCCCTCGGCGACGACGATGAGATCGTCGACGCCCACGGCGGCCGTCACGCCCCCCGGGTTGAACAGAAGATTGTTCCGGGAATCGAGGATCTCCATGCGTCCCGCTCCCGCGTTCCCGTGCCCGTCGGCGCGAAGAAGATCGAAGAGGGAATCCCACGATCCGACGTCGCTCCAGCCGATATCGGCGGGAACGACGACGACGTTCGGCGCCTTCTCGAGAATTCCGTAATCGACGGATATCGAAGGCATCCGCGGATACTCGCGCTCGACGATTCGCCGGAAGCTCTTGCTTCCGAGCGAGCGTTCGATCGCTCCGAGCCGCTCCGCGCTTGCGGGGAGATAGCGCGACCACGCCGCCATGAAAACCGAGGGCCGCCAGAGGAAGATGCCGCTGTTCCAGTAATACCGCCGCGCCTTGAGGTATGCGGCCGCCCGCTTCGCGTCGGGTTTTTCGTGAAATTTCTTCGCCCGGAAGACCGGGATCCCGTCTTTTGTTCCGAATCCGCTTCCGGCCTCGATGTACCCGTATCCCGTGGCCGGAAACGA
>JAFNGP010000128.1:0-199 GCA_017885175.1 bacterium | reverse complement strand
GCTCGATGAAGATATGGTCCGCGCGCAGCCGGGGGAGCTCCTTCCGGATGAGCGGCACGAGCGACTCGACCGTGAGAACGATCATGCGCTCCGGAGGAATGAATTCCGCGAGGCGTTTCCACGTGAGGGAGAGCATGCTTCCCTCCCCCGTGACGTCGAGGAACTGCTTCGGCTTTTCCGCGCGGCTGTATGGCCAGAA
>JAFNGP010000127.1:8714-11222 GCA_017885175.1 bacterium | reverse complement strand
ACTACTATCTCGAGGGGACGCAGACGCTCTTTTGGCGTAGCGACTGGACGCAGGACGCCGTCTGGGTCGCCATGAAGCTCGGCGTTCTCAACACCGACCACGCGCACAACGGGCTCGGAAACATCATGATATTCAAGCGCGGCTTTCTCGCGGACGACAAGGCGGTCGCGACGGGGGACGGCATGGCCTTCGGGGACATCCAGCACAGCGTCCTCTATATCCCCCCCGCCGAGGACAAGCGACTCTACTGGGGAGAATCGAGCCGCAAGCACCTCGCGAACACCGCGAACTACCTCTATCTCGCCGGGGACCTGAGCGGCTGCTACCTCGCCCAGCCGAGCTACCGGTCGAACACCGTGGAGCGCAAGGAGCGGGAGTTTCTCATCGTCAAGCCCGAGAAGGCGATCTTCGTCATGGACCGGGGCACCTCCTACGACACGGCGCGCGACAAGATATTCCAGATCTATCTCCGCACCCAGGCCGTTCAGTCGGGGACTCAGTACCGGTCGTCGAACGGCTACGGCGATCTCGTCATCCATCGCGGGTATCCCGCCGTTTCGCCCGTCACCCTCGATACGTACGGCTCCCCGCGCCTCCAGATCTCGACGGGCACGGCGCAGCTGTCGAAGAGCTTTCTCAACGTCCTCAAGGTGACCGCCCCCGGCGCGGCGTTCGTCGCCCCGCAGGCGACCGCGAGCGTGGCCGGCGTCGCGGCAGCCGCCTTCGCGGGCGTGAGCGATCCGGTCGATTATCTCGCCGCCTTCAGCACCGATCCCCGGGGGACGCCCTCGACCGCCGCGACCTTCTCGCTCTCGTTCGAGCGGAGCCACAGCGCCGTGCGGGCGTATCTCGCGAACCTCACGCCGAACACCGCCTACTACATCAGCGGGTCGACGAGCGGCGCGACGGGCGTCGTCACGGTCTCCCGCACGATGACGAGCGGCGCGATCGCCTACCAGAGCGACGCGGGCGGGCTTCTCTTCTGCGAGGTGAATCTGGGCGAGGCCGAGCAGCCGCCGCCGCCGCCCCATCCGGTCGGAATAGACTGATCCGCGGCCGTTTCTAGACCCCGATCGAATCGAACGACGCGCACGCGATGCCGCGCGCGCGCATCGCAGCGAGAAGCTTTTCGGGATCGTCCCCGAGGATACAAAGCCTGCCCCACAGCTCGATGTCTATCATGTTCCAGAGAAGCTTCGAGTTGCCGGCGAGGAGCCGGTCCATCGCGGCGGAGTCGAAGCGGAGCTGCTCCCGCACGAAGCCGTCCTCGAGGAGGAACGCGAGCGGTTTCACCCAGCGATCGACGGGCACGTCGCCGCCGTACTTCTTCCGCGCGGCGAGGAGCGTGCCGAGGTAGGGAAGCGCCGCTTTTCGCACGACGATCTTCGCCGTGCGCCAGTCGACGCAGTATACGGAGGGGAGATTCACGGCGAAGCGGACGACCTCGAGGTCGAGGAACGGGAAGAACAGGGAAAGGCCCAGCGAGGCGGCGAGCTCCGCCCGCCTGTTGAGCAGGTGCTGCTGATAGTCGCACAGGTTTTCGAGCATCAGCACCTTGAGCGCGCGTTCCGAAGGATCCTCGATCGCCGCGTACGCCGACTCGATCCCCTGCTGCATGGCGCCCCGCTCGAAGTTCCCCATCCCGACCCCGGCAAGGACCCTGCGCGGATTGCGGATCCGCCGCTCCAGATTGACGACGGACGGATCGGCCATCGCCGTGCCGACGACGGTGCGAACCTTCGGGGGCAGCGCCCCGAAGAGCTTTCTCATGCGGAGATAGCGGTAATACGACTTCACGTTTCCGAATCCGCCGAAGAGGAGGTCGCTCGCGACCCCGTACACGTGATCGGGGCGTCCGAGCGAGATGGAGCGGCCGACGCCCGCGTAGAATTTCGCCGTGTTCGGATGGACGATCGGCTGGCCGAAATCGACGATCGACTTGAGCAGACCGGGGTAGAAATCCCCGGCTCCAAGCGTGCTCACGTGCAGCTCGACGCCGAGATGGTCCGCCGCGGCCTTCGCCATGTCCCCTTCGGAAAGCCTGCCCTCGGACACGTGCGTGCAAAACATCGGGATCGGGCTCCCGAGCTCCTTGAATATTCCTCCGATGAAGCTGCAGTCGATGCCGCCGCCGCAGCTCAGGCCGAATGTGGACGCGTCGCGTCCCTCGATGACCCTCCCGACGGCGCTCTTGAGCCTTCGCGTGAGCTCGGCGGGGGCGTCAATGCCCCGGTTCGCGCGGTATTCGGCCGGATCGAACAGCTCTTCGTACCGGAAATAGCTCCCCCGCTCGACCCGCCTCGTCGCGAAATCGACGGTGAGGTACATCCCGAACGGAAGAAGCGAGATATCGTCGTAGAAGGTCGCGCTCCCGTAGAGGGCGTCGAAGACGAGGTGCTCCACGACAGCGGCCCTGTTGATCCGTTTCGAGGCGAGGAGGGATACGACCGGTCCGATCGACGAGGCGAACGCGAAACGCCCGGACCCGTTCGAATAGTACACGGGGAA
>JAFNGP010000127.1:0-8708 GCA_017885175.1 bacterium | reverse complement strand
GCTTCAGAAAATCGACGCCGCGCGCGCGGTACAGCGCCGCGAGGTTCGAGCAGGCGTCGGCGCCGGGGTCGAGGCCGTTCTCCCGGAACACCGTATCGATGCCGCTCATGAACCCGCAGTACGAGACGACGCAGCGCGCCTCCTCGATATCGCCCAGCCCCGACGCGAAGCTCCGGCCGGTGGAGACGAGACCGAGCGCCACGGCGCCTTTCACGCTCTTGCGGAACGCGCCCGGCGCGCCCTTTGGGCGGGGAAAACGGTCGCGCATCGATTCGACGAGAGCCCCGGCGTCAAGCGAGCCGCTCCAATCGACGACCCCCAGGATTCTGCCCATCACCCAGCTCCTCTCTCGGCACAAACCGAACGGTAGAGCGCCTCGTACGCGGCGGTCATGCCCGCGAGCGAGAACCGGCGCTCGACGGTCTCCCGGGCGCCGCGCGCCATCTCCCGGAACGGCGCCGGATTCTCGATAAAGCCGCTCAGGGCGGCGGCGAGCGCTTCCGTATCCCCCGCGGCGACGAGCGTGCCCGTTTTCCCGTTCTCTATGATCTCGCCCGTGCCCCCGACGGCGGACGCCACGACGGGAACGCCGGCGGCCGCCGCCTCCAGTATCGTGAGGGAAAGCCCCTCCTCGGTCGACGGCTGAAGAAACATGTCGAACGCGGCGAGGCGCCGCGGAACGTCGTCGGTGAACCCCGCGAGCTTCACCGAGCCCTCGAGGCCGAGCTCCGCGATCAGGCGCTCGACGACGCCTCGTTCGGGGCCGTCCCCGACGATCACGAAAACGCACTTCGCGCGGCCCTTCGACGCCTTCCCGAACGCCCGTAGCATCGTCGGATGATCCTTCACCGGATCGAGCCGGGAAACGGCGCCGAAGACGACGGTCTCCTCGTCGAGGCCGAGCTCCCGGCGCGCGCCGGCGCGATCGAGGCCCCTGAAGCGCGAAATATCGATCCCGTTGTAGATGACGACGATTCTCGCCGGATCGACGCCGCTCTTCGCGAGGAAGCTCTCCCCCGTCTCCTTCGAGACGACGACGATCTGGTCGGCGAGATGATACAGGAACCTGCGGAAGCGCTTCGACCATGCGAAGCTCGCGAGCGCCCTCCCGTGCTTCGTGTGGACGACCGGAATGCGCGCGAGCCGCGCCGCCGGGGCCGCGTGAACGTGCGAAACGAAGTTGTGCGTATGCACGATATGGGGGCGCGTCCGCGCAAAATGCCCCCCCAGGCGGCACATGGCCGAAAGATACCTCACGCCCCCCGATCCGACGAGCGTGCAGGAGAGCCCCCGCCGCTCCGCTTCGGCGCGCAGGGGGCCGAACGACTCGAGACACACGAGCTCCGGCGCGATCCGGCCCGATTCCTTCTGGGCTCCGGCGAGATCGACGACGAGCTTCTCGGCGCCTCCGAATTCGAGACTCCTGAGGACGTGCGCCACCCTGATCGTGCGGTTCGTTTCTTGCATCTCCGCCGATGATACTATGCGCCCGAAAAAAGTGAAATCACTTTGCGTCCTTCCTCCGCTGCGAATGACGTTGCGCGGACGAGGCGACATTGGATAGAATATCGAGTACACGTTGCATACCGTTCCCGGACTTGACCTGCCTCGCCCGGCAGAAGGAAGCGGCCGATGGTATCGATCCTGAAAAAGCTGAACCGGTTCGCGCGAAAATGGCTTTTCATTCTCGCGCATGTCGGGGAGGTCACCAGGTTCGTGAACAATCCGAAGCTGGCCTATTCCTACCATCCCGAGCTTCCGGGAAAATCTAAAGTCCGCGTCTGGTTCGAGCTCATCGGATGGCTCTTCAGGCACGGCGAGGTAAATATCTACTATTACGCATACGGTTTCGACGTGGGCTCCGTCGATCAACGCGCCTACATGGCCCTCAACGAGTTCAAAGCGCTTCGCAACATCCGGAACGGCGCCATACAGATCGGAAAGCATGCGACGAGCTATACCGGTCTTCTCAAGGACAAGTTCGCGTTCTATCTCTTCCTCTCGAGCCTCGGCTTTCCGACGCCGAAGGTGTTCGGTATCTGCATCGGCGAACGCATCGACTGGCTCGACACGCATACGACGGAGGGAATCGATTCGCTCACGAAACGCGCCGGGCTCAAGGCCTTCTGCAAAACGATCCTCGGCGAATGCGCCGAGGGGGCCTTTCCGCTGCGCGTCTGGGAAAGCAAGCTCCTTCTCGACGGCGCGCCGGTCACGCTTTCCGATCTGAAGCAGCGCCTCAGGGGAGGATTCATCATCCAGGAATTCATCGAGCAGCATCCGCGCACGGCGGAGCTCTACCCGCCGTGCCTCAACACCCTTCGCATCGACACTATACGGAAGAGAAACGGCATTACTCTCTTTTGCGCCGGCATGAAGATCGGCGCGAACGCGTCCACCCGCGACAACTGGGCTTCGGGCGGACTCTTCGGCCTTATCGACCACGAGACGGGGCGGCTCGCGAAGGAGTTCGTGTTCCGGCCGGGATGCGGCGGGCTGGTCACGAAGCATCCCCAGTCGGGCGTCGTATTCGAGGGCTACGAGATCCCGTACTTCAAGGAAGCGATGCGAATGGTCATGGAGCTTCACTCGTTCCTCTACGGCATCCATTCGGTCGGCTGGGACGTCGCCATCACGAAGGACGGCCCCATCATCATCGAGGGGAACGACAACTGGGGCATCCCGGCGCATCAGGCCATCATGGGCGGGCTCAGGGCGAGCCTCCGCGACGCTCTGGCTCCCGCGGGGAAGGAGGGATCATGCTGACGATCCTGAAAATGCTCAGGCGCCGCCTTCGAAAAATCGCCTTCATCCTCACCCACATCGGCGAGGCGCGCCGGATGGCGTACGACCCCGCGCTCACCAAGACCTATTTCGCGGACCGGGAGCTCAAATCGAAGCCGAGGATCTTCCTTGATCTCCTCTGGTGGCTCGTCAGGTTCGGCGAGGTCAACGCGTACTATTACTACTACGGGTTCGACCGGAAACACGGCGACCGCATGGAGGAATACATCGACTACCCGAATTTCAAGAGAATCCGGAACACGTACAACAACCGCGTCGCGATCGGACGGCACGCGGCGAGCTACGAGTGCATACTGAAGGATAAATTCGTTTTCAGCCAGGTGCTGAAGGCCCTCGGATTCCCGACTCCCGCGGTCATCGCCTTCTGCCTCGGAGACCGCGTGCACTGGACCGCCCCGCCACGGATTACGGGCTACGACGAGCTGGGAAGCGTCGAGCGCCTCGACGCCTTCTGCAAGCCGTTTCTCGGGGAATGCGCCGAAGGGGCTTTTCGCCTGACCGTGGAGGGGAAGAAACTCCTCCGCAACGGCGAGGAGATATCGATCGAAGAGCTTCGACGCGCCCTGCGGGAAGGCTACATAGTCCAGGAATACGTCGTGCAGCATCCCCGCCTGGCGGAGATGCATGCCCACTCGGTAGCCACGTTGCGTCTCGTAACCATCGCTTCCGGCGGGGAGATAGCCCTCCTCGAGTCGTGCCTCAAGATAGGCACCGGCGGAATCGTCGTGAGCAACTTCGCGGCCGGGGGCCTCATCGGCGAGGCCGATCCCGCGACGGGAAAGCTCGTGAAGGATTTTTACGGCAAGCCCGACCACGGCGGCGGCAGGGTTCAAAGGCATCCGGATTCCGGAATCGTGTTCGAAGGCTTCGAAGTGCCCTTCTACTTCGAGGCGGTCGCGATGGCGAAGGATCTGCAACGCCGCCTGTACGGACTGCGCTCCATCGGCTGGGATATCGCGATAGGCCCGGACGGGCCCATAATCATCGAAGGCAACGACAACTGGGAGCTCACCCAGACTCCGCTCACCGGCATGAGAAAAGAGTTCTACCGGCTGCTGCCCGACCGCGGAATGAACAACGCCCCCGTGAACATCCTCAACGGTTCTGGAACCGTTTGATCCTCTCGTCCAGTATCTTCCCGTCCCGGATGATGGTCGCGGCGTCGAGCACCGCGTTCGACTCGCCCGCGGCGAGCATGTCGAAGTAGGGCGAGGCGGCCGCGCTGATGGCGCGCGTCGCCGAATGGCGGAAGAGGGAGGCCGTGTGGTCGACGGCGTAATGGATGACGCCGTCGCGCACGTACACGGGATCCGCGATCGTCGTCGGATGGGTCGTCTCGATGCACATTCCCTCCGCGTCGCAGCTCACGTCGATGATCATGGAGCCTCTCGGCATCCGCTTGAGGTCCGCGGCCGTGAGAACGAGCCGTGTGTCGAAAACGTCCCACAGGAGGGCGTTGACGACGACGTCGTAGCGCTCGATCTCGGTCCGGAGCCGGAACATCCGTTCCTTCGGATAGACCGTGGCCCGCGCGCCCATCTTCTCGAGGATGCGGATCGCGCCGCGGGCGCAGTTGCCCCGCCCGAGAACGGCGGCGTTCCACTCGTAGGGAAGGCGTCCCGAGAACTGCGCGGCGTGGATGACGGCCGCCTCGCCCGCGATCTCGTTGTTCCTCCAGAATACGTGGAGACGGCCTTCCTCGAACATATCCTCCCACGCGACCGCGGTCATGCGGCGATTCACGAGGATGTCGGTTATCTCCCTGCCCTGCACGGCGTGCACCCATCCGAAAAGGACGGCGCCCGGCTTGAGAAACGCGGCCATGTCGGCGTCGAGCGCCTTCGGATTGCAGACGATGTCCCGGGAAAGAACCTCCTCGCGGCTCGCCATATGCGCGCCGGCGCGCTCGTACTCGAGATCGCTCACGCCGAGGACCTCGCCGAATCCGCGCTCAATGAAGCATATCTCCGGATGTTTCATCGCGCGCAGGTCCTCCGGAGTGATCGCCCTGCGGAATTCGTTTTCCTTGCGGCTGATCGGAAAGCCTATCGTTTTCATGGCCTGCATCGTTCGTCCTTCCTCATCGAGTTTTCTGTCCGGGCGCGCCCGTTTCCCCGGCGAGCTCCGAAACGAAGAATCTCATTTTCCCCGCTCCCGTGAGCGGTATCGAATCGACGTATTCGAGGGTGTGAGAAATGCGGTAGCGCTCGAGATCGCTCAGGGCCTCGCGAATCCAGCGCGTGGTGGCCTCGCGGTCGACCGAGCCGTCGTGCTCGATCTCGACCCGGATGTGCGTCAGGGAATCCTGCGTCACGCGGAACCTGACGAGCCCCGGCGCGCGCGAGAGCTTCCACAGAAAGTACATGTCGTGAATCTCCTGCCCGTCCCCGGTCTTCAGCGTTTCGGAGATCCTTCCGATTACCTCCCTGAGCATCGGGAAGCTTCGCCCGCAGGAGCATGCCGCGTCCGTCATGACGCCCCGGTCCCCGATTTTGTACCGGATGAGGGGCATCGCGCGGTTCTCGAGATCCGTGATCACGATGTCGCCGACCACCCCCGTGACGGGCCGGTCGTCGCCGTCGACGACCTCGACCCAGAGATTGTCCATATTGACGTGCAGCCCCTCCCGTTTCTCGCATTCCGAGGCGACGTTGGAGAACTCGGTGGCGCCGTACCGGTTGAACACGGGGCAGCGGAAGCTGCGCTCGATCTCCTCCTTCTGGAAATCGTAGAGCCGTTCGGCTCCGACGACGATCCCGTCGAGCTTCGGGGGCTCGAGTCCGTATTTCGCGATCGCTTTCGCCATGAGATAGACGACCGTCACGTACGACTCGATGAACCGCGAGCCGTGGCGCCTGATCGAGGCGACGGCCGCGACGAGGCTCTCCTCGCCGATGTCGAAGGCCGACAGAAACTGGTAGTTCTGGAAGGCCCAGTAGAGGGAATTCTTGAATACCGCCTGTTGCGTCCGGCCGGGCTTGTGTCCCCATATCAGCGTCGCGGGCGTTCCGAGCGGTTTGCCGATCCAATCCTCGGAGCGGTACTTCGTCGCCATGCGCAGGCACCAGTTGTCGCGGCTCATGTAGAAGAGAACGGGCGTGCCGGTCGAGCCGCTCGTGGCGCTGTTGTGCAGGTCCTCCTTGACGAACTCGCGGGAAAGAAGCGATTCTCCCGCCGAGCGGACGATCGGCTTGCTCGTGGATATCTCTTTCGCTCGGAGCGCCTCGACGTCGAACACGCCGCGGGGATCGACCCCGTGCAGGGCGAAAAGCTCCCGGTAGAAGGGAACGTGCTCGTTGCAGTAGACGAGGAGATCGTTCAGCTTGCGGCGCTGCATCTCGCGAAGCTCGCCGATGCCGAGGGCGCTCGCCTCCGAAAGGCGCCGGTAGCGGCCGTATATGCTGCGCCGTCTCAGAACCCCTTCATAGAAGGGGAACACGAGGTTCCGGTAGACCGGCGCATACGCGCTCGTAAAGACGTTCATCGCGCACCATGGCCGCGCCCGGGCTCGCCGGACGGGGATAAAGAGCTGAAGCCGCTTCTCATAGTCGATCGACCCATGCCGAGCATAAAGTATTCCCTATCCGGGGTGGGATTCAAGCAAAAGATGGGCATGCTAGTTGCGATTCACCGATCGTGGAGAGCAGCCGGGAAACAATGACAGCAAAGGGGAAACAAAAAGGAAGCCTGAGCCGCGGTTCGACTCGGAAAAAGATTGCCCGATTGGCAAAAAGATTGAATAATGATTAAAATGCGAGGGAGCATCATGATAAAGATCGTGTTTGGTACGGACAACCGCAGGGCCTCGTTCATCGCAGCACTCATGACGATCATGATATCTTTCGCCGCCTTTCCGGCGGCCGCAGCAGACGGCGCGGGTGCAAGCGGGGCTTCGTTCCTTTCCCTTCCCGTCGGCGCGCGATCGATGGCGCTCGGCGAGACGGGCGCGGCGCTCACCCGTGACCCGTTCGCCTGGCTCTCGAATCCGGCTCTCATGCCGTTCGCCGAAGGGAGCGGCGTCGGGGCGTTTCACAGCCAGTGGACCCTCGAAACGTACTACGACAACGTTATCGCGAAGCACGCGCTGAGCCGCTTCGTATCGATCGGGGGCGCGTTCACCTATCTCTCCTCTCCGGATATTCCCGGGTTCGACGACAGCGGCGCTCCGACGGCCGACGTGGGCAACAGCAATCTCCAGGGAATCGTCGGCGTCGGATTCGAGCCGTTCCCGGGGCTCGGCGCCGGCGTCAACGTCAAGTACCTCCAGGAAAGAATCGCCGGCTGGACGGGCCGGGGATGGGCCGTGGACGCCGGAGCCGCCTGGATCACCGGCTTTCGCGAGATAGCCCTCGGCGCCGCGGTGCAGAATCTCGGGAGCGACATCACGTACATCGTGGAGAGCGAGAAGCTCCCGACCACGCTGCGCGTCGGGGCGAGCGGCGCGCTTCCGCTCCCCGTTTCGCCGGTAGCCGTGCGGATCGCGGCGGACCTCGTGAAGAAGCGCTTCGAGGACGCGTACGGATGCTTCGGCGCGGAGATCGACGTCAGATCGATCGTGTTCCTCAGAGCGGGGTACACGGCCGATGCGAACAGGGAAGGCGACCGCTTCTCCGTCGGAGGAGGGCTCAAGCTCTTCGACCGACTCATGATCGACTACGCCTGGACGCCTTACGGAGATCTCGGCTCGTTCCATAGAATCTCGATCTTCGCGCACTAGGGCGCCGGCCGGGCGTGCCGGCTCATATGATTGCTCCGATACTATTCATAGTTTTCGCAGGAGCGGTGCTTTACGCATACGCGCTCTATCCGCTCGCCCTCGCTCTTCTCTCGCTCGGAAAGAAGCCCCCCGCGCCCGTCGCCGATCCGGCCGACGAGGCGCTCCCCGCGGTCACCCTCCTCGTCGCCGCGCTCGACGAGGAAGCGATCATCGCCGAGAAAATCGAGAATTCGCTGCGCCTGGACTACCCGCGGGGCAAGCTCCGCGTCGTCGTCGTATCCGACGGCTCGACCGACCGGACGGACGAAATCGTCCGCCGCTACGAGCCGCGCGGCGTGACGCTCTTCCGCGTCGAACCGCGCGAGGGAAAAAGCCTCGCGAGGAACAGGGCGGCCGAGGCGGCGACGGGGGACGTGCTCGTCATGAGCGACGCGAACGCGATGTACGAGCCCGACGCGATCAGAAAGCTCGTTCGGCACTTCGCCGATCCTTCGATCGGGGCGGTCTGCGGCGAGCTTCGGCTCATGCGGGAACGCGGCCGCGAGAATCTCTACTGGCGATACGAAAAATGGATCAAGCGCCTCGAGAATCGGTTTCACTCGATCATCGGCGCGAACGGCTCCATATACGCGATCCGGCGGTCCCTCTACACGCCCCTTCCCGCCGAGGTCGACGACGATTTTCTCGAGCCGCTTCGGGCGTCTCTCGGAGGGCACGGCGTGCGTTACGATCCGGAGGCGGTGAGCGTCGAGCGCGACATCGAATCGAGAAACGTCGTGCGCGAGTTCTCCGCGAAGCGGCGGACCGTGCTGCGGGGCATCCAGAGCCTCCATTATCTCTCGAAGGTCGCGCGCCCCTTCCGGCGCCCGGCGCTGGCGTTCGAGCTCGTCTCGCATAAGATTTTCAAATGGCTCGTTCCCTTCTTCCTCGTCGGCATTCTCGCGGCGAACGCGTTTCTTCTCGATCGTCCCGTCTTCGTCGCGGCGTTCGCGATCCAGCTGTTTCTCTACGGATGGGCGATCGCGGGCATAGCGACGGGGCGCCGGATCTTTTATATTCCGGCGTTCTTCGTCCTCACGAACGCGGCGGCGTTCTCCGGGGTTATCGCGTTTCTCGCGGGAAGGCGGAACAGAACATGGCGGAAGCAGAGGGCATGAAGGACGGCGGCGCCGTCATCACGAGCACG
>JAFNGP010000126.1:392-2950 GCA_017885175.1 bacterium | reverse complement strand
GTCGCGGGGCAGCTCGTGCGGACGCTCGTCGACGACGTTCGCGACGCGGCCGCCTATTCGATCGCCTGGGACGGACGGAACAACATCGGCTCGGACGTCGCGAGCGGCATCTACTTCTACAAGATGGAAACGAAGAACTTCGACCATACCAGGAAGATGGTGCTTTTGCGATAATGCGATTCTCGGCGGAACTCCGCCGGATTCGCCGTCTTATACATAGTGTAAGCTCGCTCACCGCGACGTCTCTGACGATGGGGGGTAAGGATATGAAGCGGTTCTTGGTTGTTTGTGCCTGCATTTGCCTCGCGGCCATGCTCGCGACCTCCGTATCCGCGCGCGATCCCGTGAACCGCGGATTGAGGCCGGCCCAGCCGTGGACGGAGACCGAGCTCCCCGAGCTCATCGATCCCGGCCTGCGGGGCCTCAACGCGGAGGCCGCGGTCGATACCTACTGCATCGTCTGGTACGATTTCGAGCACTGGAACTGGCAGGGCTGGTCGCGTCTCGATCGGACGGCGCAGATGGATACGTTTTTCCACGTCGACGATTTCGCCGGGCTCGGCGGCGGAGATTTCGGCAGGCTCGTGCCGCTCGAAGGAACGAAGTCGATGTGGTGCGGCGCCCGGGCGAATCCGGGCACTCCGTACGTCTGCCACTTCATGGACGCTCCCGGCTACGGCAATAGATGGGATCAGGCGCTTACGATGAACCCGCGCGCCTTCGTCGGCTCGGTCGATGTATCGTACAAACTGAGGTGGGATTGCGAGCTTGACTACGACTACGTCAGGGTCGAGTACGACGCGGGAGGCGGCGACTGGCAGGTGCTCGCCTCATACACGGGCAACGGCGCCACCGTCGGCCGGCTTACCTTGCCGATGACGCAGATCGCGACGAAGTTTCGTTTTCGCTTCGTTTCCGACGGCGCGTGGAGCGACGAGGACGGCCTGTGGAACACGGACGGCGCCTGCGTCGTCGACAGCATCCGCGTATCGGATACGGGCGGCTACTCCAACTTCGAGGACTTCGAAAGCGCTCCGGTCGGAGCCGGCCGCTCCGGCATCTGGGCGGCCGGGACAGGACCGTCCTTCGGCATGTACTCGGGCCTGAAATACGGCCTGTCCATCGGCGACCGGGACCCCTGCAACACAAACTTTTCGACGCAAATCGTATTCTTCATAGGATCACCGCGCGCGAGCTCGAGCTATCCGGGGCTCTACGACACGCCCTTCTGCAGCGGGCCCGGCGGGATCGAGGCCCCGTGCCAGGACGAGGCGGTCGTTTCGCCCGTCATCAATTTGCGGAAGTATTCCACCGGGTCCAATAGCCTCCAGGACGGCACGATTCCCGCGGGGGATCTTCCCTCTCTCGGAGGCCTCCGGTTGAAGTACACGATCTACGTCGACAATCCGCTGTCGAATCTCGTGCTCTGGAGCTGGCACGTTCGCGGATTCAACGAAGCCGGCTGCCCGGATCCATGGCAAGGAGACAATTTCATCTATTACTATTGGGACAACGGCGTGTACGGCTTCGACACCAAGGATCTGAGCGGTTTCTTCCACGGGGACAGCATCCAGATCGCCCTCGGCATCGTCGACATGTGCGACACGTGGTACCTCATAAACGGCAACTGCGCCTCGCATACCCCGGCGCCGTGGTACGACAACGTGCGGCTCTATCGCTTCAAAAGCGACGGCCCGCAGTGGTCCTCCCGCGATCTCGATCTCTTTCAGGACAACTTCCCCGAGCAGGAATTCCAGCTGGAGAGCTATGTGCGCGCCGACGCCGCGAACGACATCAATACGAACGACAACCCGGTCATTCGCCCGGGCGATTCGATCGTCGTCGATTGCAGCTCGAATCTCGGCGGGGGCATCGCGGCCGACCCGGCCGGCGGCCCCGCGGTATACCTCCACGTGAAAGCCGCGTACGTCGGTCCCGCCCCGAGCAAGCCGGCCCTCTACGGCCCCTCGCTCGCGGGCAGCGTCCTGACCGGGCCGATCGGCGCGCAGTACACGATCAATTTCAATTACGTGAGCGACGACGGCGTGTGGACGATCATCCAATGCGACACCGCCCGGACCGCCGGCGGCGTTCAACGCGGCCGCTACATGGTCGATCTGAACGACGCCCTCTTCACGAGAGGATACAGAATCGATTACTACTTCACGGCCCGGAACGTCGCGGGCACCGAGACCGCGCTCCCGAAATGGTGCCGTTCGTACGGCCCCTATTACGAGTTCACCTGCCTCCCGACGAAGAACAGCGAGGTGCTTTTCGTCGACGACTTCACGGGCCGCGGCTCGTTCGTCGGCTCGGTCGAGAACTACTGGATGCCGACGTTCTATTCCCAGCTCGCATCGCCGAACCACGACGTCGACAAGTACGACGTGAACGGGCCGACTTCGGGCGTCTCGAACGGGCCGGGGAGCCGCGCCAAGACCAAGCAGCTCGTCGATCAGTACCGGGCGATCGTCTGGGACTCAGGAAATCTCTCATCCATCACGATCTCGGACGGCACGGTCAACAGCGACAAGTCGAACGACTGCCAGATGCTCATC
>JAFNGP010000126.1:189-387 GCA_017885175.1 bacterium | reverse complement strand
CGAGCTACTTCGATGAGACCGGCGGCCGCACGGGCGGCGGCACCGTCAATCCGCTCATCACGGGGGAAGCCGACGCGAACATCTTCGTGCATGGCGGCGTGCCGGACAGGTTCTACGCGTACGGCGGATGCCCGGTCATAAACCGGTTCGACGTGCTCGAGAAGACGGCGAACGGCAAGTATGCGCTGAGCTATCCCG
>JAFNGP010000126.1:0-176 GCA_017885175.1 bacterium | reverse complement strand
TTCAGCTTTCAATACATACGCGACGACGTTCTTTCCAACCCGATCGACCGTTTCGAGATGGCGAAGAACGTGTTCGATTGGATGCAGTTCGTGACGAACATCTGTTGCATCGGCTACGCCGACGCGGAAATCCCCGGGGCCTACAAGCTGTCCCAGAACTTCCCGAACCCCTTCAA
>JAFNGP010000125.1 GCA_017885175.1 bacterium | reverse complement strand
CACTACGTCATCATCACGAGCCCCGCGTTCGCCCCATCCTTTCAGCCGCTCGTTGACCTCAAGGCCCGCTGCGGAATGCGCGCCCGGATCGTCGACACAGCCTGGATCGCGGCGAACTACGCAGGGGCCGATCTGCAGGAAAAGATCCGGAATTTTATTCGATTCGCCTACGAGAACTGGCAGACGACGTACGTTCTCCTCGGAGGAGACGACGACGCGATCCCGCACCGCGGATTCTACGTGAAGGTCGGAATGACGGTCGACCCCGACATCCCTTCCGATCTCTATTACTCCTGCCTGGACGGAAACTGGAACAAAGACGGCGACCAGTACTTCGGCGAACCCGGCGAGGAAGACCTTCTGAGCGAGGTTATCGTGGGAAGGCTTCCGGTCGATTCCGCCGCCGAAATCGCGAACGTCCTCCAGAAGATCTCGAGCTACACCTTCACCCCCGTTCCGGCGCAATGCGCGAGCGTCGGATTTTTGGGTGAGCTCCTCTGGTCGATCGCGGGCGTCAACACGTGGGGCGGCGATTACAAAAACGAAATCCGATACGGCTCCTCGAACTGGGGATTCACGACCGCCGGGGTTCCGTCCGGATTCTCGACGCCGGTCCTCTACGACTCGGAGGCCGGCTCGTGGGGCGTGAACGACGTCCTTTCGATCCTCAACGGCGGAATCAACCTCGTGAATCACTGCGGCCATTCGAATCTCTATTCGGTCATGCGGCTCGCCACGGGGAACGTGGCCTCCCTCACGAACGACGGCGTTTCGGCGGGCTTCTTCATCTGCTATTCCCAGGGCTGCTACGCGGCGTCGTTCGACAACCGCGACGAGACGGGGACGATCCGCGCGGACGATTGCATCGCCGAAGAGCTCGTCACGGACGCGCACGGCGCCGTCGCCTTTATCGGGAACACGCGCTTCGGATGGGATGCGCCCGGCTCGACGTGCGGCGTTTCGCAGTTTTTCGATCGCCAGTTCTTCGACGCGATATTCGGCGAGGGGATCGCGCGGCTCGGGGACGCGATAGAGGATTCGCGGATCGACAATATCTCGTACATCGGCTACGACGCCGTTCGCTGGGTGTATTACGGCATGTGCCTCCTCGGAGACCCGGCCTTGAGCGTCTGGACCGATACGCCGCGCGCGCTCGCCGCCGAGCATGACAGCGTTCTCTTCGCGGGCCAGGGCGGATTCGAGGTCCGCGTCTCCGACGAATACGGCCCCCTGCGGGGCGCGCTCGCCAGCCTCAGCTCGACGTCCACGGGCGCCTATTGCGCGGCGCTCACCGACGCGTCGGGAACGGCTCTCCTGCAGCCGTGTCCGAACATCGGTGAGAATGCGCTGCTCTCCGTCGTATCTCCGAATCATTACCCGCACGCCGATACGATCGCCGTCGCGCAGCTCGCCGCGTACCTTCCTTCCGTCGCCCTCCTCGCCGTGAGCGACGACACCGCGGGAGGCGCGGGAGACGGGGACGGCGTCGCAGAGGCGGGCGAAACGGCGGCCCTCACGATCGCTCTCGGGAACATCGGTTCGAGTCCGCTGACGAACGTCGGAATTTCGCTCGCAATCGCCGACACGGCCGTGATCGTCCGCACCGGCGGCGTGTTCGCGGGAGATATCGCCCCGGGGGCGAGCACGGTCCTCGATCGCGCATTCTCCATCGAGATCCTGACCTGCGCGCGCAACTCGGGCGCCGCCACGCTCGAATTCAGCGTCGCGGCGGATGAGGGAACCTGGAAAATACCGCTCGCGCTCGCGGTGAACGCTCCCGACGTCGCGCTCGAATCGTTCGCGCTCTCCGACGCGGCGCACGGCAACGGAAACGGCTGCCTCGAAGCGTGGGAATTCCAGAATCTCTCGTGCGCGTACCGGAACCGGGGAACGGCCGACGCGATCTCCCCCGTGCTCACCCTCACGTTCCCGGAAAGCTCGTTCGGCCGGCCGGTCAAGGCCTCGGTCGAAGCGGCGCTCATCCCCGCGGGAGGCACGGTTTCCTTTCCGGACGAGCTTCTCTGGTTCGTGAACGAGGCGACCCCCCCCTTCTCGGAAATCGCGATGATCCTCACCCTCGAGGGCCGGAACATGGAATCGCGCGCCGAAACGGTGCGCGTGCGTACGTGCGGCTACGGGCTCGCCGACCCGGTCGACGCGGAGGGATCGTTCAGCCATCGCGCGATCGCCGGCGTCGACCAGTGGCACGTGAGCACGGAGCGATACCATTCGGCGCCGTCGAGCTGGAAGTGCGGGAAATCTTCGGCGGGGACCTACGCGAACATGACGGAATCGGTCCTCGCGCTCCCTCCCCTCTGCCTCTTCGACAATTCGCGCCTGACCTTCTGGCACCGGTTGAACGCCGAAGCGGGCGCGGCCTATCCATACTGGGCCCTCGACGCGGGGGTCGTGGAGCTGTCGCAGGATAACGGCGCCACGTGGAAGATCATTTCCCCCGCCGTCATCTATCCTTCGCGCGCGAGCCCGTACAATACGATCTTCCTCGCCCCCTACCAGCGGTGCTATTCCGGCGCGTTCGACTGGAAGATGGAGACGTTCGACCTCTCCCTGTACCACGGCCCCGCGCTCATCCGCTTCCATTTCGCAAGCGACGAGCAGTATGGATTCGAGGGATGGTATATCGACGACGTCAGCGTCACCACCGACATCCCGACGGACGCGGACGGTTACGAGACGCCGAAAGCGCGCGGAGCGAACCGGCTCGATCCGGCCTACCCGAATCCGTTCAACCCGCGCACGATCATCCCCTTCGAGCTCGCCGCGCGAGCCGAGGTTGAAATGAAGATCTTCGACGCCGCGGGAAGACTCGTGAGGACGCTCGTCGAGCGCGTCTACGAGCAGGGGAGACATGCGGCCGTATGGGACGGGAAGGACAACAGGGGCGCCGCGGTCGCGAGCGGCATCTATTTCTGCAGATTCAGGACGGGCGTGTATACGGCGACGACGAGACTCGCGCTCGTTCGCTGACCGTCCCGCCCCGTATCATCCGATGAATTCCACGGAACCGCGCTCGATGTCGTAGAACGCCCCGACGACGCTGAGCGCTCCCCGGTCGACGAGGCCTTTCAAAACGCCCTCGCGGCGTCCGAGCGCCGCCACGAGCGATTTCACGTTTTCCCGCGCGGCGGCGTCGACGACGTCGCCCGGGCGATGCTTCGCCTTCTCCACCGACGGCGCAAGCGCCGCATGGATCGCGGAGAGACTCCCGGGGGCCTCTCCGCCTTCGACCGCGGACGTGACCGCGCCGCAGCGCGAATGCCCCATCACGACGATGAGCGGCACACCGAGATGAGCGGCAGCGTACTCGAGGCTCGCTATTCCCAGATCGTCGACGAGGTTGCCGGCAGTCCGCACGACGAACAGGTCGCCGAGCCCCTGATCGAAGACGATCTCGGGGGAAACCCGCGAATCCGAGCACGCGACGATCGCCGCGAAGGGATACTGCCCTTTCTCGAGCACTTCCGCCCGCCGGCGGGCATCCTGCCGCGGATGCAGGCTCTTCCCTTCCGCGAAACGCGCGTTCCCTTCGATGAGCTCCGCGAGCGAGCGCTCGGGACCATGACCTGTCATGGAATGTGTCCTTTCTTCGCCGGCGCGCCTGCCGTGATCTCGCAGAAGACGCTCGACGAATCGATCTCGACGACGCGCGCGCTCACGCCGAGCTCCTCGACGAGCGCGGTGAACTCCCGCGGCCCCATCGTCGTCGCGGTGAAACCGTCCGCGCACACGATCGCGCCGTCGCGCGTCCTCTCCCGGTCGATCTCTCCCACGAGGCCCTCTTCGGCCTGCAGCGCGAACCACTCCAGCCGGTGCTCCCAGAACGCCTCGCTGTAGCTCGAAAAGAGCGCGAGCCCTCCCGGGCGCGTCACGCGTATGCTCTCCCGCACAAGCGCCCGCGTGTCGACGTGGAACGCGGAAATACCGTTCTGAATGCACACGACACGGTCGAACGCGCCGTCGCGAAAACCGAGCCGTACGGCGTCCATCTGCGCGAGCGCGCAGTTCCCAAAACGCTCAAGCGCCGCTCTTCCGTACGCGAGACTTTCGAAGGACGTATCGATTCCGCAGACGATCCTCGCCTTCCGCGCGAGAGGCCCCAGCACGCGTCCGCAGCCGCACCCGAGCTCGAGAACCGCGTCGGCGGGCCGCGTGCCCGCGAGCACATGATCGATCTCGGCATCCAGGTACTGGAGTACCCGCGGAGGCGCGATCGCGTAGACCCGATCGAGGCGACCGGCCGATAGTTTCTCGCGATAATATTCCGGCATGTCAGGAGCGCGCCGATTCGCGCGTAATCGCTTTTCCCCTCCAGCTATTGATCACCTTGATCGCCTCGAACCACGTGATGCTGCTCGCTCCCGCGGCAAGGCATATGAGTAGATCGGTGAACCGCGGAGCCTCGAACAGAAACAGCTTTTGCAGAAACGGAACGTAGAGCACGAGAGCGAGAAACGCCATCGCCCCCCCCGACGACCACAACGCCGCTTTGTTCGGGGTCCGGAGCGTATCGAAGAACGTGCGCGACCAGGACCGGTTCGTGAAAATGAGACCCAGATTCGCGACGACCAGGGTCGCGAACGCGAGAGCGCGCGCCTCGCCCTCGCCCCGTCCGAACGTCCAGGCGATATAGAACACCAGCGTGGCGACCGCGAGAACGCTCAAGCCCTGCAGGATGCTCAGGCCGACCGTGCGTCTGCCGAGAAGCGGCTCCTTCGTGTTGCGCGGCGGACGCCGCATGATGTTCTTCTCTTCCGGTTCCGCCTCGAAAACGACGGAGCACGCCGGATCGATGATGAGCTCCATGAAAACGATGTGTACGGGGAACAGAACGAGCGGCCACTTGAAAACCACCGGTATCAGCGAGAGCCCCGCTATCGGAACGTGTATCGCGAGAATATACGCCATCGCCTTCTTGAGATTGTCGAATATTCTTCTCCCCATCTTCACGGCTTTCACGATGGACGAGAAATCGTCGTCGAGCAGCACGAGCGAAGCGGCCTCGCGCGCGACATCCGTGCCCCTGCCTCCCATCGCGATCCCGATATGCGCGGACTTGAGCGCCGGCGCGTCGTTGACGCCGTCTCCCGTCATGACGACGATCTCCCGGTTCGCCTTGAACGCCTCGACGAGGCCGAGCTTCTGCTCGGGCATGACCCGGGCGAAGATGTTCGTCGTTCTCACGTGCCGCTCGAGCTCGGCGCGGTCGATCTTTTCGAGCTCGTAGCCCGTGATTACCTCATCCGCGGGCTCGAGGCCGGCCTGCCGGGCGATATTGCGCGCCGTGCCGGGATAATCGCCCGTCACCATCACGACGCGTATGCTGGCGTCGTAGCATTCCCTGATCGAGGCCGGAACCTCGGGGCGGACGGGATCGGCGAGCCCGACGAGCCCGAGGAACTGAAATTGAAAATCGTGCTGCGCGCCGGGAAGCTCCTCTTCGCGGAAGAACGCCTTCGCGACGCCGAGCACGCGCAGACCCCGGTCGGCCATGCGGGCCACGTGGCTCGAGAGCTCCTCCGTTTCAGGGGCGCTGAAATGGCAGAGATCCCCGATGACCTCGGGCGCGCCTTTCGCCGCGATGACGAACTCGTCTCCGGCGGGGGACTTCCAGACGCGAGAGATCGCGAGAAGCTTCGCGGATATCGGATACTCGTGCACGAGAGTCCAGTCGTCATGGAGGTGCTCGGTGTGCGCCAGGCAGTAAACGCCGAACTGCTTGAACGCCTTCTCCATCGGATCGAAGGGATCGCGCTGGCTCGCGAGAATCGAGAATTCGACGATCTCGTGGAAGTTCTCGGGCAGCGGCTCCTCCCTTCGGTAGTGCACGTCGTGCCACTCCCCTTTCGCGAAGAGCTCGCTCACCGACATCTGATTCATCGTGAGCGTCCCCGTTTTGTCGACGCAGAGAACGGTCGCGGACCCGAGCGTCTCGATCGCGGGCATATGCCTCGTGAGGACCCGCTTCTGCGAGAGGTGCCAGGCGCCGAGCGCGAGAAAGATCGTGAGGACGACGGGGAACTCCTCCGGAAGGATCGCCATGGCGAGCGTGAGCCCGGCGAGAAATCCATTGAGCCAGTCGGCTCTCGTGAATCCGTAGGTGACGATGACGAGAACGCACAGTATCAAGCCGACCAACGCGAAATTCCGGACAAGCCGTCCGGTCTCCTTCTGGAGCAGCATCTCCCCCGGTTTCACCGACTGGAGCGCCTTCCCGATCTTGCCGATCTCGCTCCGCGCTCCGGTCGCCTTCACCTCGGCGACTCCCTGACCCCGCGCGACCATGGTCCCCGAGTAGACGAAGGGAATCCCGTCGCCGCCCGGGCGCCCCATCTCGGCGCGTCCGTCCCAGACGCTCTTCGTCACCGAGAGCGACTCCCCGGTGAGAAGCGACTCGTCCGTCGAAAGACTGCTGTGCCAGAGCACGACCCCGTCCGCCGGCACGCGATCACCCTCGGCGAGAACGATGATATCGCCGCGGACGACCTCGCGCCCCGCGATGCGCTTCTCCGAGCTCTCGCGTATGACGAGCGCGCGGGGACTCGACATGTTTTTCAGGGCCTCGAGGGCCCGCTCCGTCTTTCGCTCCTGGTAGAAGGTGATCGCCATGATGACGAAGACGAAGCTGAGAAGCATGAATCCCTCCTGCACCTCGCGGAGCACGAAGTAGATCGTGCCGCATGCGACGAGGAGCAGAAACATCGGCTCGCGCAGGACGCCGAGAGCGATGGTGAAGATGGTGCGCCGCGCCGCGCTGGGAAGCTCGTTGTAGCCGTCTTCCGCGAGCCTTTTCGCGGCCTCCGCCTCGGACAGCCCCTCGATCGAGTCCAGCGCGAACTCAGCCTTATGCGGTTCCTGCAACATGCCGACATCCTCCATATGCGATAGTAGCCGCTACTTGCTCTTTCTCCGGAACCTGAGGTGCGCGAGATAGCTTTTCATCCGCGAGGTGTCGCCCTCGCGGAAGATGCCTTCCCTCGCAAACCGTACGTCTTCGATCGTGTAGAAGGCCCGCGGATTATACCGGTTGATGATCTCGATGACGTGATCGAGATCGCTCCGCTTGATGATCGTGTAGATGAGGCTCACGTCTCCCCGGGCTCCTTGCGCGTCGACGCTCGTGACTCCGTAATCCTCCGACTTCAGGTGCCCGATGAGCGCGGAGGCCTCGGCGCTCGTCACGATGCGGATGAGGATCGTCCCCATCGCAAGCCGCTCCTCGATGTACATTCCGACGAACGTGCCCATGGCAAATCCGCTTGCGTAGGCAAAATAGTAGAAGGGATTCGTAAGGTTCAGCATGATCTGGCGAATCGCGAGAAGCCAGATGAGCACTTCGAAGAACCCGAGGAACGGGGCGATGAATCGATGCCCCCGCCCGATGAAGATTATCCGCATCGTTCCGATCGAGCAGTCGAAGATGCGGGCAAGGAAGATGAGGCCCGGGATGACCACCCAGACCATGAGTTCGTGGCAGAGCGCTGAACCTTCGCCCATCATGCTCTTTCTCTTATGGGCGCCCCGAGCCCGGCGCGATCCGCGAAATCGCGCGAATTCCCGGGACGCGTTAAAAAGCGCGCCGGAGGGCTCCGCGCGGAAGCCTCCCCGGCGCACGTTCGTTATCACATTTCCCTGCTACGGGCATTCGAGCCCGCTTCGCGCGTTCGTCCCGCCGTTACCAGCGATCTCCGTGATCCCGCCGGCCGCCGCCCCCGCGTCTCTCGCCGCCGCCCCCCCCTCCGCCTCGACTGTCGGTCTTCGGACGGGCTTCGCTCACGTTCAGGGCGCGGCCCTTGACATCCTTGCCGTTGATCGCGGCGACCGCGGCCTTGCCTTCCTCGCTCGTGGCCATCTCGACGAACGCGAAACCTCTCGATCTATCAGTGAACTTATCCTTTATGATATTCACCGAATCAACCTTGCCGAAGGCTTCGAATTCCTTGCGCAAATCCTCCTCGGTCATGTCGAAGGAGAGATTGCCGACATAGATATTCATTCCGACCTCCTTTGTGTCGTTGCCGCATGTATATCAAAAAGCGGGGCGCCGTTCAAATGAAAAAACAGCGGGGCGCGCAGGCGGCAAATGCGGTCTTTACAGCCGCGGGGGAAAAGGCTACATTTCATGATTGGAGCGGCGGAAACGAGGTATCCGCCGAGTCGCGGGAACTATGGAACAAATACGAAACTTCAGCATCATAGCGCATATCGACCACGGAAAATCGACGCTCGCCGACCGCTTCATCCAGCGCGCCAAGCTCGTCGAGGATCGTGATTTCCACAACCAGATGCTCGATACGATGGACATCGAGCGGGAGCGCGGCATCACGATCAAGAGCCAGACCGTGTGCCTCCCGTACACGAACAAGGCCGGCGAGGAGTTCATCCTGAACCTGATCGACACGCCGGGCCACGTCGATTTCTCCTACGAGGTTTCGCGCGCGCTCGCCTCCTGCGAGGGTGTGCTGCTGCTCGTCGACGCGACGCAAGGGGTGCAAGCCCAGACGCTCGCGAACCTCTACGCGGCGCTCGAGCACAACCTCACGATCATTCCGGTCATCAACAAGATCGATTCCCTTTCCGCGGACATCGAGCATACGAAGGAAGAGATCGAGACCGAGCTCGGGCTCGACGCGGACGAGGCGATTCTCGCTTCGGGAAAAACGGGCGCCGGCATGGAGGAGATACTCGAGGCGATCACCCGCCATGTTCCGCCGCCGGCGGGGGACACCGCGAAGCCGCTTTCGGCGCTCGTATTCGACGCCAAATACGATCCGTTCCGCGGCGCGATCATCAGCTGCCGCATCTTCGACGGCACGCTGCGGACCGGCGACACGATACGCCTCATGTCCCTCGGGACGACGCACCGCGTGGAGGAGGTCGGCGTGTTCCGCATCGCCCGCGAAAAGCGAAAGGAAATCCACGCGGGAGAAGTCGGCTACGTCATCGCCGGAATCAAAACAGTGAGCGATACGAGGATCGGGGATACGATCACGCTCGAGGAAAATCCCGTCGCGGCGCCGCACCCCGGTTTCCGGGAGGTCAAGCCGGTCGTATTCTCGTCCGTATACCCGATGGAAGCGGAGGATTTCGATTCGCTCTCCGACGCCCTCGAGCGCTACAAGCTCAACGACGCCTCCCTCATTTACCAGAAGGACTCCTCGCAAGCGCTCGGGCAGGGATTCAGGTGCGGATTTCTCGGGCTCCTCCACCTCGAGATATTCCAGGAACGACTCGAACGCGAGTTCGCCCAGTCGATCATCATGACGGCGCCGAGCGTCGAGTACCGGTTTCACCTCAAGAACGGCGAGACACTCACGATAGACAATCCGCAGAACTATCCCGACCCGATCGCGATCGACGGAACGACCGAGCCGTACATCAAGGCGACGATTCTCATGCCCGATCGCTACATGGGAGCGGTGATGAAGCTCTGCCTCGACAAGCGGGGGGAGAACTCGCACTTCAACTACCCCGTTCCGGGACGGATCGAGCTCATCTTCGAGCTCCCGCTCGCCGAGGTCGTCTTCGATTTCTACGACAAGCTCAAGAGCGTCACGCAGGGCTACGGNNTCATCGATTACCGTCCGAGCGATCTCGTGAAGCTCGACATACTCGTGAACGGCGACAAGGTCGACGCGCTCGCGATCGTCGTTCACAAGGACCGCGCTCACGCTCGCGCCGCCTCGGTCTGCGAGAAGCTGCGCAAGGAAATCCCCCGTCATCTCTTCAAGATCGCCATCCAGGGCGCGATCGGCGGCAAGATCGTCGCGCGCTCGACCGTCGCGCCCTTCCGCAAGGACGTCACGGCCAAGTGCTACGG
>JAFNGP010000124.1:1315-4694 GCA_017885175.1 bacterium | reverse complement strand
TCACGCTCCGCACCTTCCACGTCGGCGGCACCGCGTCGCGCATCGCCGAGCAGACCCAGAAGACGACGAATCACCCCGGCATCGTCCAGTTCAGGTCGATCAAGACGGTCATCGACCGGAACAAGAACGTGATCGCGGTCGGNNCCCTACGGCGCCGCCCTCAAGGTGCGCGAGAACGATCGCGTCGAGAAGGACGCGATCGTCTACGAGTGGGATCCGTATTCGGACAGCATCATCGCGGACAAGATCGGCCGCATGCGCTTCGTCGACGTGAAGGAAGGAATCACCCTCAAGGAAAAGGTGGACGACAAATCCGGTCTCCGGCAGATGGTCATCGTCGACGACCGCGACAAGAGGCTCCATCCGCACATCGAGCTCGTCGACAAGGGCGGCAAGGTCGCGGGAAACTTCATCGTTCCGACGGGCTCGCACATCATGATTCACGACGGAGCCGAAATCCTCCCCGGCGACATTATCTGCAGGATTCCGAAGGACATCTCGAAAACCCGCGACATCACGGGAGGTCTCCCGCGGGTCGCCGAGCTGTTCGAGGTCCGCAAGCCCAAGGAAGCCGCGGTCGTTTCCGAGATCGACGGAATCGTCGAGTTCGGCGCGGTCACCAAGGGCATGCGCAAGATCAACGTGATCTCGGATACCGGCGACAAACGTTCCTACATCGTTCCCCAGGGCAAGCACCTGCGGGTCTACGAGGGGGACCGCGTCGAGGCGGGGGACAACCTCACCGAGGGCCCCGTCAATCCGTTCGACATCCTGAGCATCAAGGGCGTGAACGCCGTGCAGAACTATCTCGTGAACGAGATCCAGGAAGTGTACCGGCTCCAGGGCGTGCGCATCAGCGACAAGCATATCGAGGTCATCGTGCGGCAGATGCTCCAGAAGGTCGTCGTCGAGGATCCGGGGGACACCCGCTTCCTCGAGGGGGACATCATGAGCAAGGCCGAGTTCCGGGAGGAAAACGATCGTTCGATGCACGATAAGGGAAAACCCGCCACGTTCAAGCCGCTGCTCCTCGGCATCACGAAGGCCTCCCTCACGACGGAGAGCTTCATCTCGGCCGCGAGCTTCCAGGAAACGACGCGCGTGCTCACCGAGGCCGCCGTGCAGGGCAAGATCGATTACCTGCGCGGGCTCAAGGAGAACGTCGTCATGGGGCACCTCATNNGAGGAGCTCGTCGAGCTCATCAATAAAATGAAGGAGGAAGTCTCTTAAGCCTCTTATAAATATTTACTTGACATAGGTGAATAATGTTGTTAGATTGCACTTTTGCGTCCCTCTTTTTGTCTCTTTAGGTGCGCAAAAGGTTTATAACTAGTTGTCGTTATTAGAATTAAGGGGTAAATGGTGCCGACGATCAACCAGCTCATTCGCAAGGGGCGCTCCGCGGTTCGCAAGAAAACGCACGCTCCCGCCCTCAAGAGCTGTCCGCAGAAACGAGGCGTGTGCACGCGAGTGTATACCTCGACGCCCAAGAAGCCGAACTCGGCGATCCGCAAAGTGGCCCGAGTAAGGCTTCAGAACGGCTTCGAAGTCACCTCGTACATACCCGGAGAAGGCCACAACCTTCAGGAGCATTCGATCGTCCTCATTCGCGGAGGGCGCGTGAAGGATCTTCCCGGCGTTCGTTACCATATCATCCGCGGCGCGCTCGACGCGACCGGCGTCGAGGGAAGAAACAAGAGCCGTTCGAAATACGGCGTCAAGAAACCGAAAAAGACCGCCGCATAACTTTCAGGGAGATTGATGCGATGCCACGCAGGCGAGAAGTAGTAAAAAGAGATGTGATATCCGATCCGAAGTACAACGACGCCCTCGTTTCGCGCGTCATCAGCTATGTGCTCAAGGGGGGCAAGCGGGGTACGGCGGAGAGAATCGTTTACGGCGCGCTCGACATTATCGAGGAGAAATCGGGGCAGAAGGGTCTCGACGTGATGCGCAAAGCGATAGAGAACGTCAAGCCCGTCCTCGAAGTGACGAGTCGCAGGGTCGGCGGCGCCACGTACCAGGTGCCCATCGAGGTCCGCTCCGACCGGCGCCTCGCGCTCGCGCTTCGCTGGATTCTCGGCTACGCGCGCGTGCGGCCGGAACATACGATGGCGGAACGCCTTGCGTTCGAGCTGATGGCCGCGTACAAGCATGAGGGACCTTCGATCAAGAAGCGGGAAGATACGCACAAGATGGCGGAGGCGAACAAGGCCTTCGCGCATTACCGCTGGTAGCGCAGATCGGCCGGCTGGCCGCAGCCGGTTCGGATAGATCTTTACAGGCTGGGTGGTTGGGGCAAATCCGGATTGGAACCTGTTTACGCGGGTTCCGACGAGGGTGAGGGACACAACTGATGAACAAGCAGACGTTGCTTTACGACACCCGCCGCTTACGGCTCACCTGACGCTTCTCGCCTCCCATGTCGGGGCGTCGTCAGGAAGCCCCGGCGCGGAGAGGCTTTATGACCAGAGAATTTCCTCTTGAGAAGGTCCGCAACATCGGGATAGCGGCCCACATCGATGCGGGCAAGACTACCCTGACGGAGAGGATTCTCTTCTATACCGGAAGGGTCCATCGGATGGGCGAGGTGCACGAGGGAAGCACGGTGATGGACTGGATGGAGCAGGAGAGGGAACGGGGGATCACGATCATGTCCGCCGCGACGACCTGCGAGTGGGCGGATCACACCGTCAACATCATCGACACCCCGGGGCACGTCGATTTCACGGTCGAGGTCGAGCGCAGCCTGCGGGTTCTCGACGGTCTCGTCGCGGTATTCTGCGGCGTCGGCGGAGTCGAGCCGCAGTCGGAGACGATCTGGCGGCAGGCCGACCGGTATCACATACCGCGGCTCGCGTTCGTCAACAAGATGGACCGGGTCGGCTCCGATTTCGAGAACGCCGTGAAAATGATGCACGACAGGCTCGGCGCGAACGCCGTGCCGATCGTGCTGCCGATAGGATCGGGCGATTCCTTCGAGGGCGTCATAGACCTGATCACGATGAAGGCGATTTATTACAACGAAGAGGACCTCGGCGCGACGTTCCGCGAAACGGATATTCCGGATCGGGAGCTCGACAGGGCCGCGGCGGCGAAGGACGTGCTCATGCACGCGCTCGCGGATCTCGACGACAGGGTCATGCACCACGTCGTCCATGGCTCCGCGGTGACGGTCGAGGAGATTTACGCGGCGATCCGCAAGGGCGTCATCGAATCCAAGATCGTTCCGGTGCTCGGAGGATCGGCTTTCAAGAACAAGGGCGTTCAGAAGGTGCTCGACGCGATCGTGGCGTACCTCCCGAGCCCGAGCGACCTTCCGGCGACGCAGGGGATCAACCCCTACACCGAGAAGGAAGAGGAGCGGCCGCCCCGGGA
>JAFNGP010000124.1:0-1173 GCA_017885175.1 bacterium | reverse complement strand
CAGTTCGAATCGATGCGTTACCCCGAGCCCGTCATCGCGGTCGCGATCGAGCCGAAGACGAAGGCGGACGGGGAAAAGATGATGAACGCGCTCGTGCAGCTCGCGGGCGAGGATCCGTCCTTCCGGATGAAGATCGACGTCGATACGGGCCAGACGATCATATCGGGAATGGGCGAGCTTCACCTCGAGATTCTCGTCGAGCGGATGTTCAGGGAGTTCGACGTGGGCGCCAAGGTCGGCCGCCCGCAGGTCGCGTACAAGGAAACGATCACCACGCCGACGCGCGCGGAGGGCAAATTCATCCGCCAGAGCGGCGGGCGTGGGCATTTCGGCGTCGTCACGCTCGAGCTCGAGCCGGCGCCGGGCAAGGGATTCACGTTCGAGAACAGGATCAAGAACGGCGTCGTCCCCAAGCATTTCATTCCGTACGTCGAAGGGGGCGTGCGCGAGTCGATGGGCAGCGGGCCGCTCGGCGGCTATCCCGTCGTCGATATCACGGTGGCGATCGTGGACGGAGCGTATCACGAGGTCGACTCGACCGATATCGCGTTCCGGGCCGCGGCGAGCATGGCGTTCGCGGAGGGCGTGCGCCGCGGGAGTCCGGTGCTCCTCGAGCCCGTCATGGATCTCGAGGTCGTGCTCCCCGTCGAATACGTCGGCGAAGTGATCAACGATATCAATATGCGAAGAGGAAAAGTGGAAGGGATGTTCCATCGTTCGAATGCTCAGGTCATCACAGCGCGGGCGCCCCTTTCGGACATGTTCGGCTACGCGACGAGCCTCCGGTCTCTTACCCAGGGCAGGGCGGTCTACACGATGCAATTTTCGCATTACGACCGCGTGCCTCCGGAGCTCATCACCGAAAAGCTGGGCCACCTTACGGGCCTCGCGTGAAGGAGGGAAGGTTCTGATGGCAAAGGCTAAGTTTGACAGGAACAAGCCGCACGTGAACGTTGGGACGATCGGGCACGTGGACCACGGGAAGACGACGCTCACGGCAGCGATCACGAAGCAGCTGGCGAAGAAGGGACTCGCGAAGTTTATATCGTACGACGAGGTGGCGAAGGCGTCGGAGTCGCAGGGACGGCGTGACGCGACGAAGATTTTGACGATAGCGACTGCGCACGTGGAGTACTCGACGGTGAACCGTCATTACGCGCACGTGGACTGTCC
>JAFNGP010000123.1:11033-15241 GCA_017885175.1 bacterium | reverse complement strand
CGCTTCGCCTTCTCGATGACCATGTCGGCGACCTGAACGTGCCGGTCGGCGGGCTCGTCGAACGTGGAGCTGATGACCTCTCCCTTCACGGAGCGCTCCATGTCGGTGACCTCCTCGGGGCGCTCGTCGATAAGCAGAACGATGAGGTATATCTCGGGGTGATTGGCCGTGATCGCGTTCGCGATCTTCTGCATGATGATCGTTTTTCCGGCCCGGGGCGGCGAGACGATGAGACCGCGCTGACCCTTCCCGATCGGGGTCAGAAGGTTCATGAGGCGCGTCGACATATCGTCGGGATTGCTTTCGAGATTGATGAGCTGGTCGGGATAGAGCGGCGTGAGGTTGTCGAAGAGGGTCTTTTTCTTGGTGTCCTCGGGATGCTCCCCGTCCACCATCTCCACCTTGAGAAGGGCGAAATAGCGCTCCGATTCCTTCGGCGCGCGAACCTGGCCGGATACGGTGTCGCCCGTCCGCAGATCGAACTTCTTTATCTGGGACGGCGAGACGTAAATGTCGTCGGGGCCCGGCAGGTAGTTATAGGTCGACGACCGGAGGAACCCGTACCCCTCGGGAAGGACCTGAAGCACGCCTTCGGCGAATATGAGACCGTTCTGCGTCGCCTGGGCCTCGAGGATCTTGAATATGATCTCCTGCTTCCTCAGGCTCGACAGCCCCTCGATGTTGAGCGTCGAGGCGACGTCGATGAGCTCCTCGATCTTCTTCGTTTTTAATTCCGCAATATCCATCACGGTCAGACCTCTAACTTTCGTGGAAGTTCACAGTCCGGATTTGTCATCTATTAAAACCAGCCAGTGCTTCGAACGCGGATGAAACACGACCGGCTTGGCTTTGAACTGGATATTCTAAAAGGAATCCGTCTCGGGAGCTGCCCCTCCGCACGCGCACTGAAGGAAGTTGAACGGTACGTATCGGATGAACGCTATTCTCAAGCCTCCCCAATATTACGAAATGCCGCCCCCTTGTCAAGGATTATGGGAATCGCTTCCCTGCCCGGCCCTCGCATAAACCGTTCCAATACCCCGCCCCGCGCCCCGAGGGGCCGGGGGGGCCGGGCGCCGAAGCCCGGCACTCCCCGGAATCGACCGTTACTGGGATAGCTCCTGGAATTTCTTGGCGGCTTCCTCCGCCTTGATCTTCATGCCCTTCTTGCTGTAGGAAAGGCTCAACAGCCTCCACCCGTTCGGATCCTCCGGGAACCTCTCGGTGTACTTCTGCCCTTGCAGCATCGCGTCGTCGTACATCTCGCACGAGTAGTAGGAAAGGAGCATGCTGTAGTTGCCCTGCCGGTTCTCCGGATCGATATCGTACGCGGACAGGTACGCCTCGATCGCCTTGGCGCAGTTCTTCGCGTTGAAATACGCGACGCCGAGGTTGTAGTACGATTCGAAATCCTCCGAGTCCGTCTTCTTCCGCGCATCAACCGCCATCTGGAGAAGAACGGCTCCGCCCTCCCAATCCTTTTCGGCGAGGTACGCGTTGCCCGCGCGCTCGATTTCTTCGTAGTTCGCCGGATCGTCGAGCAGGAGCTTCTCGAAAATCTTCAGAGCATCTTCCTTCATCCCGCGCTTGACCATGACGTGGCCGGTGAGGGCGAGGACGCTCGCGTAATCTTCGCTGTCATCCTTCGTCTTCGCAATGAGGGTGTCGACGGTCGCGTATTCCAGCACCGTGTAGGTCGAATCGCCCATCGCCAGGCCGGCGTAAACCTTCGCGAGGTTGAGCCAGCCCTTGACCTGCCGCGGATCGGCCTTCGTCGTGAGCTCGAACTCGTTCGCCGCGCCGGCGAGGTTTTCCGCCTGGAATTCGCTGATCCCCGCGTTGAAATGCTTCGCCCAGTTCGATTTGATGCCGGTCTCGGCGTCGGCCGCCTTCTTGGGATCCAGCCGCGCCGCGGCCTGGAATTCCGTGTACGCTCCCGCCATGTCCCCGGTGAAGCTGAACGCCCTGCCGAGCTCGAAGTGCGCGTCGGCGTCGTTCGGATTATTCGCTATCGCGAGCTTGGCCTGCTCGATCGCCTTGTCGTAGGTGCCCTGATCGTTGTGGAGAATCGCGCTCATCGTTTCCTTGCTCTTGCACGAGTACGTCGCGACGAGGGAGAAAACGAGGATCGCGAGAAGACCCATGTTCCGTTTCATCAGCCCGATGCCTCCTTCCGGCCCGTAGCGCCGGCAAAAACCGATACTCTCCGGGAACTCAGCGCTCGAAGCCATCTCCTGAATGTGCCCGGGGAAGTCCTCCTGAAAAGCGCTCAACGCGATCAAACGATCTTGATCATAATGAGGTTACGCTGCCTACACGTAAAAGCTACCAAGCGTCCGGCATGGTGTCAAGCATTATCGAGCCGCATCGCGGCGCTCCGCCGCGGAGAATGGCGCGGCGTGCGGCCCGACGGCGCCGGCCTACGAGAGCTCGATAGGATCGACGTCCCATTGGAGATCGATCTGCTTCGCGCCGGCGAGCGACTCGCGCGCCGATCGCACCATGGCGCTGCGAGTCTCCGGATCGAGCGCTCCCCTGACGAGAATCTGGAAACGATGCCGCCCGCGCATGCGTTCGACGAGCGCCGGCGTGGGTCCGAGAACGGCCGCGTTCGCGGGAGCGAGCGAGCGTTCGAGAGCCCCCCCGACCCTCGCGGCGGCCGCTTCCGCCTGCTCGCGGGCGCGGGCCGACACGGTGAAGAGCATGAGCCTGCCCGCCGGAGGATACCCGAGCGCTTTCCGCATCCCGAGCTCCTTCTCGGCGAATCCTTCGTAATCGTGTCCCGCGAGGTACCGGTAGATGAAATGCTCCGGCGCGAAGGTCTGGATCAGGACCTTGCCTCCCTTTTCCCCGCGCCCCGTTCTCCCCGCCGCCTGAAAGAGGAGGCGGAACGTCTTTTCCGCCGCGCGGAAATCGGGAAAACCGAGACCCCGGTCCGCCGAGAGCACGCCGATGAGCGTGACGTTCGGGTAATGATGGCCCTTCGCGACCATCTGCGTGCCGAGAAGCACGTCCTTTTCGCCGCTCGAGAATCGTTCGAGCACGGCGAGGTGGCCCGCGCGCCCCGCGGTCGTATCGAGATCCATCCGGGCGACCCTCACTCCGGGGAGCAGATTCATGAGCTCCATCTCCACGCGCTCCGTGCCGGTCCCGCGATGCACGATCTTGTACTTTCCGCAGCGGGGACAGGCGTCGGGAACGCCGCCCCGGTGTCCGCAGTAATGACAGAGGAGCTTCTGGCCGCGGCTGTGAAAGGTGAGCGAGATGGAGCAGTTGGGGCACTGCTCGATCCAGCCGCAGCCGCGGCACTGGACGTAGTTCGCGTGCCCGCGCCTGTTGAGGAGAACGACCGCCTGCTCGCGTCGCGCGACGCATTCCTCGAGCGCCCGGAGAAGCTTTTCGGAAAATATCTCGTAGCGCCCCCGCATATCGACGATCTCGACGCGCGGCATCTCGAGCCCGAGCGGCCTCGAGCGCAGAACGAGATAGCCGGTTTCCCCCCGCCGGGCGGCGTCGTAGGCTTCGAGCGACGGGGTCGCCGAGCCGAGAAGAAGCACCGCGCCCTCGCGCCGGGCCCTGAATTCGGCCGCCTGCACCGCGCTGTAGCGCGGCTTGTCTTCCTGCTTGAACGAGGAATCCTGCTCCTCGTCCACGACGATGATCCCGAGACGCGTGAGCGGCACGAAGACCGCGGATCGCGCGCCTATCACGATGCGGATCTCGCCGCTCCGGGCGCCCCGCCAGAGCGCCGCGCGCTGCGCGCCCGAGAGTCGGCTGTGGAGCACGGCGACCGCTTCTCCGAATCTCCGCCTGAAACGAGCCGTCGCCTGCGGGATGAGGGCGATTTCGGGAACGAGGACGAGAGCGCTCTTTCCCCCGCGAAGCGTCTCCTCGATGCAGCGGAGATATACCTCGGTCTTCCCGCTCCCCGTGACGCCGTGGAGCAGGAACCGCGCGTGCGCGCCCGAGTCGAGCGCCGCGCGGATCGATTCGAACGCCGCCGCCTGATCGGGGGTGAACGCGGGATATTCGATCTCCGCCGGGAACTTCCCTTTCGTCTCGTCCTCGCCCGCCGGCCGCCCCTTCCCCTTGATCGTCGACGGAAGGACCGCCCTGAGGACCTCGCCGAGCGGATGGACGTAGTACGCGGACATCCAGCGGGCGAGATCGAGAAGCTCTTCGGTGAGGAGAGGCTCCTCGTCGACGAG
>JAFNGP010000123.1:10350-11016 GCA_017885175.1 bacterium | reverse complement strand
TCGACGGGAAACGGGACGGCGACGTCGAAGAGCGCGGACGGCTTCTGCGGGGTTCCCATACCGCCCACAATACGGAAGCCGTCCCCTCCCCGCAACTAAAACCGCTACTTCTTGTGGCAGGAGAGAAGCTGATTGATCCTTTCGACGAGCCTGTTGGGGCTGAACGGCTTCACGATGTAATCGGTCGCGCCCACTTCCATTCCGAGCCTCTTGTCGATGTCCCGCCCCTTCGCCGTGAGGAGCACGACGGGTATATTCTTCGTGAGCGGATTCGCCTTGAGGATGCGGCACGCCTCGTAGCCGTCGATCTTCGGCATCATGACGTCGAGTATGATGAGATCGGGCTGTTCCCGGCGGGCCTTTTCGATCGCCTCCTCGCCGTTCTGCGCCGTGATCACTTCGAAGCCTTCGGAGCCGATCGAGAACTCGAGGATCTGCGTGATGTTCACCTCGTCGTCGACGACCAGAATTTTTCCCTTCTTCATCGAATTTCCTCCTTCACGGGTTCCTGCCGAAGCATTTCCAACCGCTTGTTCCGTTCGATACGTTCTCCTTGCAACTCCTTTTCGACGGCCTCGAGCACGAGCTCGTGCTTGTCGTCCCGCGCCCCGAGGTCGCGGAGCGCCTCGCCGAACGCCTTCACGACGTCCGGATCGAAGCGCGTGA
>JAFNGP010000123.1:6911-10331 GCA_017885175.1 bacterium | reverse complement strand
CGGGCCTCGACCGGTATCTCGCTCCCGGAGAGGCCGTCCGGATATCCGCTCCCGTCGTAGTGTTCGTGATGGCTCCGGATCATCTTCATCACCTGGTCTTCGAGATTCATGGGAGAGGTGAGCGCGAATCCGATATTCGGATGCCCGCGGAGCACCTCGCGCTCCTTCGGCGTGAGCTCTTCTTTCTTGATGCGGATGTTCCGGGGGATGCGCATGAGCCCGAGGTCGTAGAGGTTCATGCCGAGACGGAGCGCCGTGAGCGAGCGCTCATCGAGCGCGAGCTTCTTTCCGATCGTGAGCGCGATGAGCGTGAGGTTGACAAGATTTCTGCTTCCCCACGCCTCCCGCATTTCGAGGCTCGCGCGCATCGCCTCTTTGAGCTTCTCGAAATTCGTCGAGACCTTCTCGTAGGCGTCCAGCTTCTTGAGCATGCCGATCATGATCGAACTGAGCGCCTCGAGAAGCTCCCGGTCGGCGCGCGTGAATTCGCGCCCCTCGACGTGATCGCTCACGTTGATGACGCCGACGATCTCGTCCCCGTCCCTGAGCGGCGCCGATATGAACGAGCGCGTTCCGTAAAAGAGCGTGTTGTTCGCGCGTCCGTGCTCGCCGTCGCTTTCGATGTCGAAGACGTGGAGCGGTTCGCCCGTCTGGGCGACCTTTCCCGCGATGCGATCCCCGACCTCGAGCCGCGTGTTCTGAACGAACTCGCTGTCGAGCCCCTTCGCCGCGACGATCCTGAGTATCTGCTGNNCCTTTTCGAGGAGCATGATCGACGCTTTGCGCGCCTGCAGGAACTCGGAGAGCATCTCCACGAGAAGCGTGAGATACCGCTCGCGCTCGAAGCGGCGCGATCCGAGGAACCCCGCCGACGCCGCTTGCCGGACGATGATGTCCTTCATCGGCAGCAGCACGACGAACTTGGCGCCCGAGTCCTTTACGTTCTCGACCCAGATCTTCCCCTCGTGCCAGTCGACGATGTTCTTGCAGATCGCGAGCCCGAGGCCGGAGCCGCCGTGTTCCCGCGTGTCGCTCGTGTCGATCTGGTAAAAGCGCTCGAATATCTTCTCGATCTGATCCTCGGGAATTCCTTTGCCGGTGTCCTGCACCACGATACGCGCCGCGGACGCCTCCTGCTCGAGGGTGACCGTCACCTTGCCGCCGGGCGGAGTGAACTTGACCGCGTTCGCCAGGAGGTTCTGGAAGAGCTGCGCGATGAGCTCCCGGTCCGCGTCGATGCGGCACGGGTGGCGCGGAAGCCGGAGCTCCGTGCTGATGCTCGTGGCGGCGAACTTCGCCTGAAGTCCGGCGTGGACTTCCTCGATCATCCGGTTGAGGTTGCAGGATGTCCGCTCGACCTTGAGATGCCCCGTCTCCATGCGGGAGAAATTCAAAATGTTGTCGACGAGCTTGATGATCCGCTCGCTCTCCTCGTCCATGACGCGGAGAAAATCCTGGAGCGTTTCGCGCTTGATGGTATCCACGTTGTCGAGGAGCGTTTCAGTGTACGCCTTGACCGACGTGAGCGGCGTGCGAAGCTCGTGCGAGACTACCGAGAGAAAATTGGATTTGAGCTGGTTGACGCTCTCGAGCTCCTCCCTGCAGATCGCGAGAGAGCGCTCCTTGTCGCGGAGCTGCTCCTTCGCGCGTTCGCGCTGCAGGACGAGAAGCACGCGGTCCCGGCACAGCCTCACCTGGGACACGAGACGCTCGCCGGGAGCGCCGTCGAAGAATCCGACGGTGAAAACGCCCGTGACGGCCCCGTTTTCCTCGATGCCGGCCAGCAGTATCCTGCTGTCCGGGGATTCCACGCAGCGCGGCACCGGGCCGTCGGGCTCCGCACACGCCTTCTTGGCGCCGACGACGAAACCGTCGGCCAGCGGCTCGCCGCCGCCGCAAAGACTGAGAAAGGTCGTCTTGCTCACCGACAGGGAGTGGCGAGGCTCCACGGGAACGTCGCCCAGACCCGCGTACGCCTTTATTTCGAAGACGTCGCTGCCCGGCTTGGCGAGCCGCAAAACGACGAAGTCCGCGCCCGAGTCTTCGACGATGCCGCGAGCCATCGCGCCGAAGATATCCCGGCTCGACGCGTCGGCGAGGATCATCGAGCCGACGGCGGATATGCGCGCGACGATGCGCTCGAGCTCGCCCTCCCGGGCGGAGGGGGCCCCCGCGGACCTCTCGTCCGGAGACGCGCCCTTCGCGCCGAACAGCCGTTTGCCGATCGTGCGGATCACCGCGCTTTTCCTCTCTCTAGGGCACCAGGTGGTGCNNCGAACGCGGCGACCACACGCTGATCGAACTGCGTCCCCGAGTGGCGCACGAGCTCGTCGACCGCCTCCGCGTTCGTCATGCGGACCCGGAACGGCCGCTCGCTCACCATCGACAGGTACGCGTCGATCACGGCGAGAATGCGCGAGCCGATCGGGATCTGATCCCCCCTGAGACCCATCGGGTATCCCTTGCCGTCGAGCCGTTCGTGGTGGAAGAGAATGCTCTGGCTCACGAGCTCGACGAATTCGAGCGGGCGCATGATCGCGGCGCCGCGCTGAGGATGTTTCTTGATCTCCTCCATCTCCTGCGGGGTGAGATCGAGCGTCTTCTTGAGAATCGCGTCGCTCACGCACGTCATCCCGACGTCGTGCACGCTCGAAACATACTGGATCACCTGAACCTCTTTCTCGCTCAGCCGGAGATTCCGGGCGACCCGCACCGCCCATTGGACGATCTTCCGGTGGGCGCCGCGCCCGTCCCGTTCCTGGGCGGCGAGGAGCCAACGAAGGGACTGGATCGTTTCCTTGATGAACNNATCCGCTCGATCACCTTGGAGAATCGCATGCTCAGGGACATGATCAGGGCGAGATCGTCGTGATTGAACGGCTTGCCCGACGTCTTGTTGTTCGCGTTGATCACGCCGATCACGGCGGAGCCGATCTTGAGCGGAACGCTCACGAGCGATTTCGTTTCGTACTGCGGATTGCTCGGAGCGCCCTTGAGTCCGCTTGTTTCGACGTTCTCGATGAGAAGCGGCTCTCCCGTCTCCGCCACCTTCCCCGCGATGCCGGCGCCGAGACGCGCGCGGGTGCGGGCCACGACGGCTTCGTCGAGCCCGTAGGCCACCTTGATGAAGAGCTCCTTTTTCTCCTGGTCGAGGAGCATGAGCGAGACGATCTTCGCCGAGAGCATCTCGGCGATGACCTTCACGGTGAGCTGGAACATTTCCTGTATCTCCTCGCGCGCGTCGATCGAATCGAAAAGGTAGCCGAGGAGGTCGTTGAAATGGTGCTCCTTCGGCAGCGTGAAGTTGAACGTGCTCCCCTCGCCGAGACGGCTCGTCGCGGCGATCGTTCCGCCGTGCTGCTCGACGATGTTCTTCACGATCGCGAGCCCGAGGCCCACCCCTTCCCCCGAGCCGCGGTG
>JAFNGP010000123.1:0-6897 GCA_017885175.1 bacterium | reverse complement strand
CGAGAACTTGATCGCGTTCGAGATGAGATTGATGAAAATCTGTTTCACGAGATCTTCGTCCCCGTCGACGTGCGGGAGCGCGGGCGGGACGTTCACGACGAGACGGAGCTTCTTGTCGCGCAGGTACGGCTGCATCGAGGATTCGACCTCGGCGAGGAGCGTGCCGAGCTTGAAGGCCGTGCGCTTGAGGGTCCGGTTGCCGAATTCGATTTTCGACACGTCGAGCACCTTGTTGACCATGCGGATGAGCCGCTCGGTCTCCGCCGAGATGATTCCGAGAAATTCGCTCTTTTCCGGAAACTCGGGGTCCTCGATATGGTCGGTCAGCGACTCGGCGTACGCCTTGATCGACGTGAGCGGGGTCTTGAACTCGTGCGAGAGATGCGAGAGATAGCTCATCTTGAGCTTGTTCGAGCTCTTGAGCTCCTCGTTCTCCTTGTCGAGCCGTTCGATGCGTCCGTTCATGACCTCGTAGAGACGGCTCTTCTCTATCGCCATCGCGACCTGGCCCGAGAGAATCGTCATGAGCCGGGCGTCTTCCGGATTGAACGGCTCGCGGTCGAAATCGCCGGCCATGAGCACGCCGAGATTGTCCTTGGCCGAATAGACGGGAACGGCGAGAAACGAGCCAAGCGCGCGGTCCGCAACGAGGGGAGAGCGGGAGGCCGCGCCCTGCTCGCGCAAATCGTCGATGATGAGCCCGGTCTCATGCGCGCAGATGTCGCTGATGAGCGGATCGTCGGCGAGCGGCGTCCCCGGCTCGAGACTCACGACGCCGTTCTTCCCGAGCTCGATGTGCTCGACGACCTCGTGCTTCTGGTTGATGAGCACGATCGAGACCCAGGGCCTCCTGAGGAGCAAGGTGATCTCCTTGCACACCATTTTGAGGAGCGTGTCGAGACTGATGACCGAATTGATCCCGAGACTGATGTCGTAGAGCCTGGTGAGCTCGAGAATCCGTTTCCGCGAATTGAGGAGCCGGTCTTCGGCCTTGCGCACATAGACGTTGAAATTCTCGTAGAAGCTGCTGAACAGGTAGGTCATGAAGCTCATGAAGCCGCCCAGGATGAGGAGCGTGCCGGCGAGGAACCGGCCGTCCGCCGGGAGCNNCCGCCCGGCGAAGAAGAGCGGTATCACGACGAGAAAGAGGAACGGGCTCTGCGCCGTTCCCGTGAGGTAGATGAGGGCGATCGCGGTCGAGCTGTCGACGAGAACCGTCGCCCAATCCCAGATTGCGCGCCGGCGGACGGAGGTCCGCTCCCTGCGGGCGAACGCGTTCTCGAGGCCGGCGGCGAGAAGATTGAGAACGGTCGCGCCGAGAAACACGGAGATCACGAGCTCCGTTCTGAAAACGAATCCCGCGATCTCCCGCGCGATGAAAACAATGAAGAAGATCGAGACGATTTCGACGACCCGAATCTGCTGAACGCTCAGGATCGCGGGCATCCGTTCATCTGCTCTGCTAGATGCGGCCATTCGAACCTCACTTCAGCCGACCGTGTCGGACTGCGTTTTGATATCGTTCGGTACGGGAATCACAACCGTGACCGCGGTTCCCTCGCCCGGTTTGCTCCGCAGCCGGATTTCGCCGCTCATGATGGTGACGATGCTCTTCACGACCGCGAGTCCGAGACCGAGGCCGGTCTTTCCCCCGCCGCTCTCGAGACGGAAGAACGGAGTGAACACCTCTTCGAGCTTGTCTTCGGGAATGCCGGCCCCGCGGTCCTCGACCGTAATGACGAGGAGCGCCTCTTTCGACTCGCCGCGGCGCTCCCTGGCCAGCGACGCGGTGACGCGGACGGGGCCTCCTCCGTGCTTGATCGCGTTCGAGACGAGATTCTCGAGAACGACCTCGAGGCACCGGCGCCGGACGAGAACCGGCGGAACGGGACCTTCGACGTGCGTCGCGATGAACGAGGCGTTCTCGTCGAAACGCTCGCGCACGCGTTCGACGAGACTCGCGATATCGATCCGTTCGAGCGCCTGAAGGTCCCCGGCGCCCTGCTCCGCGCGGAGCATCTGGACGAATGACTCGACGAGCTCCTCGAGACGATCGATCGAGTCGCGCATCTTCGAGAAATAGGCCCGCTCCTTCTCGTCCGCCGCCGCGCCGAGCCGCTCCTGGGCGAGCTCGAGATAGCCGCTGAGCGCCGTGAGCGGCCTCGTGAATTCGTGCCCTACGATGAGCCGGGCGGAATCGAACAGGCCACGGTACCGCGCGACCTCGCGCCGAAGCGCCGCAAGCTCATCCTGGGCGTCCAGAACGATGCGGTCGAGCCTCGCGTCCTGTTTTGTCTCCGTCGCGTGTCCCACGGATGCACCTCCGGGCCCGGCGATCAACCCTCGGATTCCACTTTCTGCGCCGGCTCGTTCGTTTTCCGGCGTTCCCGCACGACGACGCTTCCGACCATTCCCTTTCCGTACTGCTTGAGCTCGGAAGCGATATCGTTCACTTGGGCGTAATGCTTGAGCTTTCCCTCTTCGTCGAGGACGATCGCGATCGTGAGGGACATGACCGGCATCCGCTTGACGTCGCCGAGACGGTTGCGGACTTCCATGAATCCTCTCGTGATATCCTCCTCGCGGAGCAGAACGAGCGAGCCCCGGTCGAATTCGTCGATGATATGGCGCGCGATGAACTCGGCGCGCTCGGGAGAGGTGATGGTGACGAAATCGTCCCCGCCGATATGGCCGACGAAATCGTCTCCCCCGCCGAGCGAGTTGACCGCCTCGGTGATGATGTCTCCGAGGAAGAGGATCGCGTCGTCCCCCTTCTGGTATCCGTAGTGGTCGTTATACGGCTTGAAATTGTCGATGTCGAGATAGAGAAACGCGAAGGGCGCCTTGCTCTCGATGCGCGCCTGGAGCTCCTTCTCGATGGCGCGGTTCCCCGGGAGTCCCGTGAGCGGATTGGCCTCTTTCTGCCTGAGGCTCCATTCGAGAACGTTCCTGACGCGGAGCAGCAGCTCCTCGTTCGAATACGGCTTGATGAGATAGTCGTTCGCGCCGTCCTGAAGGCCCTTGATCTTGTCCGGAAGCTCGCTCTTCGCCGTGAGTATGATAACGGGTATCTGCGAAGTCTGAAAATTCTGGCGGATGCGCCGGCAGGTCTCGAATCCGTCGATCCTCGGCATCATGAGATCGAGGAGAATGAGATCGGGGCCCTCGCGCCGGACGAGCTCGAGCGCGACCTCTCCGTTCTCGGCGAGAACGACCCGGTAGCCGTGCTTCTCGAGCTGAAACTTGAGAATTCGTCTTATATGATCCTCGTCGTCCACGACGAGGATCTTGTAACCCTGCTTGTTGCCGACTGGATTCATGAGGAAAACTCCGTTCCTCTGGTCGATCTCTTCCCTGCGCGTGAGTTGCATAATTCTGGCAACTCGTTGCTACGCAATTCATATGCCAAGGATGAATGCCGCCGGCGGCGCGGCCTCGGGAGGCGCGATGCGGCGCATAGTTGCAGCTATTTCAACGTGTTGCCGGGTGCGGAAAGGAGGGGCCGGAGGGGCGGGGCGAAGGCCAATCTGCAATCAGTGTTTTGCATTAAGAGACCAGGGGGCAACATGTTTCATGAGGCCCAGTTAACGAGATTTCCGCGCGCGAAGCTGTTGAGCTTGAGGCCGTCGACGAGGCCGGCCCCGATGTGGTAAGAAGCCGCGCAGGCGATCATCGCGGCGTTGTCCGTGCAGTACTCGGGGCGGGGC
Source organism: bacterium (assembly GCA_017885175.1). Classification (GTDB taxonomy): domain Bacteria; phylum Krumholzibacteriota; class Krumholzibacteriia; order Krumholzibacteriales; family Krumholzibacteriaceae; genus SSS58A. The sequence goes on along the minus strand of JAFNGP010000123.1, from coordinate 3,190 downwards.
CAGGATACCGCGACGCCGGAGGCGGCGAGACGCTCCTTCATGAGCTCGCGCAGGCGACCGTTCGAGGCGACTCCGCCGGCGAGGTAGAGCCTCCGCGCGCTCCGTTTCCGAGCGGCGAGGATCGATTTCTCGACGAGGCTCTCGACGATCGCCTCCTGGGCCGAGGCGGCGACGTCCGCGACGATTCGCGGCCCGATCTCGTCGAGCGACTCCACCTTCAGCCGCACCGCGGTCTTGAGCCCCGAGAAGGAGAAATCGCATTCGCCCGAATGCCGGAGGCCCCGGGGAAAATCGTATGCCGCGGCGTTTCCCTCGCGGGCCGCCCGCTCGATTGCCGGGCCGCCCGGGAACGGGAGGCCGAGAAGCTTCCCGATCTTGTCGAACGCCTCCCCCGCCGCNNCCGCCCGACACGACGAGAACGAGGGCAGGAAGATCGAGCGGCCCCTCGAGGGCGTTCGCGAGGATATGCCCCTCGATGTGGTGAACGCCGGCGAGAGGAACGCCGCACGCGTAGGCGAGCGCCTTCGCGAACGAGAGCCCGACGAGGAGGGAGCCCGTGAGGCCCGGGCCGTTCGTGACGCCGATGCCGGAAAGCGACTCGAGCGCGGCGCCCGATTCCTGCATCACCGTTTCGTAGAGCGGGAGCAGCGTGCGCATGTGGGAGCGCGAGGCGATCTCGGGGACGACGCCGCCGTATTTTTCGTGATCGAGCTGGGCCGCCGTGCGGTGCGTGACGACGCCGCGAGCGGGCGAATAGATCGCGCACGAGGTGTCGTCGCAGGACGTTTCGATGCCGAGGTAAAGCTCTTCCATCGCCCCTAGAGGACCTCCTCGCCGCTTTCGCCGGTCCTCACCCTGATCGCGTCCTCGACGTTCGATATAAAGATCTTGCCGTCGCCGATCTGCCCCGTCCGCGCGGCCGCGACGATCCCCTTGACGACGCGCTCGACGTCCTCGTCCTTCACGACGACGTCGACGCGGATCTTGGGAAGAAAATCGACCTGGTACTCGCTCCCGCGGTAGAGCTCCGTGTGCCCCCGCTGCCTCCCGAAACCTTTCACCTCGATGACGCTCATGCCGCCGACGCCGGCCTCCATGAGGGCTTCCTTGACCTCGTCGAGCTTGAAGGGCTTGATATACACTTCGATCTTTTTCATCGCTTCTCCTCGATTCCCGCGCCGCTCTCCGGTATAATCCGCCCGCGAAGAGGGTACAGGAAACGAAACCGGCATTCCAGAGAAAGTTCGCGGACGCGTTCATGGGAACGAGAAACGACAGACTCGCGCGGCGCGCGATCGACGGCGGCGCCGAAGCGAAGGAGCTCGAAGCGCTCTTCGCGGAGCTCCGTTTCGCGGACCCCGCGAAGGCCGTAGCGCTCTGGCGAAGGCTCGTTCCGGAGGGCGGAGCGGAGGCGCCGCCCCCCGGCAACGTCGCGAATCTTCTCGCCGAGCTCGCCTCCTCGAGCGATCCCGACATGGCGCTCCTCAACCTCGCCCGCTTCGTCGAGTCGAGGATCGCCCCGGCGCGCTTTCTCCATTCGCTCTTCCTCGCGAGGCCGATCGCGCGGCTCTTCGTCACCATTTTTTCATGCAGCTATTTTCTCACTGAAATACTCGAGCGCAATCCCGGCTACCTCTCGTGGCTCGTCGAGGAGCGGACGCTCGGGCAAACGAAGGCCTTCAGCGCATACCGCTTCGAGCTCCAGCGGCAGATCGAGCCGTTCAGGGATCCCCGGCGGCGCATCAACAGCATCAAACGCTACTTCCGCCGCGAGATGCTCCGCATCGGCGCGCGCGATCTCATGGGGCTCGCCGGAGTCGAGGACGTGACCGCCGAGCTCTCGTTTCTCGCCGACGCGATCATCGAGACCGCCGCCTGCATGGCGTTCGAGGAGCTCGCCGGGAGCGCCGGTCCCGGAGAGACGGCGTGGAGTTTCGATACGGCCGTCCCCTACCACCGGTTTGCCGTCATCTCTCTCGGCAAGCTCGGCGGCACCGAGCTCAACTATTCGTCCGACATCGATCTCATGTACGTATGCGATGCGACCGAGGGGGAGCGCGAGCGCGCCTTCTACGACGCCCTCGCCCGGCGCGTCACGGAGTATCTCTCGGCGCCGACCGAGGAGGGGACGCTCTACCGCGTCGATCTCAGGCTCCGCCCCGACGGCGACAGCGGCCCGCTCGTGGTGACGCTCGCCGATCATCTCAACTATCTCCAGCGCAGGGCGAAGCCGTGGGAGCTGCAATCGCTCATCAAGGCGCGCCTCTCGGCGGGGAACAGTCCGGTCGGCGACGCCTTCGTCGACAACTGCGCGAAGGCGATCTTCGCTCCCGCCCCGAGCATCGATCCTCTCGACGAGATCGTGACGATGCGCGAGCGATGGATGGCCTACCTCTCCGACGAGGAGCGCGCGGGCAATATCAAGCTCATGTCGGGTGGCATCCGCGACATCGAGTTCATCGCGCAGGGCATCCAGCTCCTGCACGGACGGAGCCGCCCCGGGATCCGCTCGCGCAACACGCTCGAATCGCTCGAGCGCCTCGCGCGAAACGGCCTCCTGAGCGCCGGGGCGAAGGAGACGCTCGAACGGAGCTACCGCCTCTTTCGCACCGTCGAGCACCGCATGCAGATGCTCCGCAACGTCCGCACGCACACGCTTCCCTCCGCGGAAGGCGATCTCGCGAAAACGGCCGAGCGCGTATGCCGGAGCGCGCTCCGCGGCGTCACGCCGGAGAATTTCACCGCCGAGCTCGGGAGATCGCTCGCCGAGGTGCAGCACCTGTTCGACGGCTGCTTCAGGAACCGCGTTCCCGGCGAGATCCCGCTCCTCCTCTCGCTCCCGGCGAGCGACCGCGCGGTCGAGGACATCCTTTCGAAATACGGCTTCGACGAAGGGGAGGAGGCGCACCGCTTTCTCAGCGCGCTCGTCTTCGGCGATTTTCCGCGCCTCGAGGGCATCGAGACGCTCGCGGCAGCCGCGAGATCGCTTCCGGGCGTTCTGGAGCAGGTGTCGCTCACGAGCGATCCCTCGCTCACGCTGAANNATCGTGAAGGCCACGGGCGCGGTCAAATCGACGCTCGAGCTTCTCGAGGGCGGGGGGGATCTCCTGCGTCTCCTTCTCGAGGTCGCGTCCCTCTCGACGAAACTCTCGGATACGCTCGCAAGCCGCATCGAGCTCCTCGATTTTCT
>JAFNGP010000122.1 GCA_017885175.1 bacterium | reverse complement strand
CCACACGATCAAGGGCGCCGAGCTCCTGTACGGCCTGTCCGTCGTCGGGCTCATCCATCCGGATCGCATTCTCCGCAAGGAAGGGGCCGAAAACGGCGACGTTCTCATTCTCACGAAGCCCCTCGGCACGGGGATCTATTCGACCGCGCTCAAGAACGGCGCCCTCTCCGCGCGGCGCGAGAAGCTTTTCTATCGCAGCATGGCGGCGCTCAACCGCGAGGCCGCCGAGGGAATGCACGGCTTCGGGGTGAGCGCGTGCACCGACATCACCGGTTTCGGCCTCCTCGGCCACGCTCTCGAAATGGCGCGCGCGTCGAACGCGAGCTTCCGCATCGATACCCGCGCGCTGCCGCTCCTTCCGGGAGCGCGCGATCTCGCGAAGCGCGGTTTTCTCACGGGAGGGGGGCTCGCGAACCACGAGTACGTGAAGGACGATCTCGCCTACGAGGGGAAGATCTCTCCGTCGCTCGCGACGCTTCTCTGCGATCCTCAGACGTCGGGGGGGCTCCTCGTCGCGATTCCGCGCACAAAGGCGGCGCGCTATCTCTCCGCGTTGAAGAGAAGGGGACTCGCGGGGGCGGCCGTAATCGGAGAGGTGGAAGCTTCCTCGGACAAGAGGCTCATCGTGACGGGAAGGTGAAGCCGGTCACGCCTTTCCCGCGTCCCGCCGCTTTTGCGCCTCTTCGAGGCTCATGAGACAACCGCAGTAATCCTGCCGCGTGAGGCCTCTCTCGCGGCTCCGCGCGACGCATATCTTGAACCCGTCCTTCTTCTTGAAATCCTCCGCGAGGAACTCGACGCCGTGCTTCGCCGCGGCCTCGACGCCGATCGCGGCGACGCGTTCGTACGACTTGTGCGGGCTCACGGAGAGGGTCGTCGTGAAAAGCGGGATGAGCGACTCCGCGGCCATGCGAGCCGTCTCCTCGAGCCTGAACCGGTAGCAGGTCCAGCAGCGCTCGCTCTTCTCCGGGAGGTCCTTATACGGCAGCACCGCTTGTCGCCAGAGTTCCTTCGGAGAGTCTCCCTCGAGGAGCCGCAGCCCGAGCCCGCCGCACACGGACCGCATCTCGGCGAGGCGGAGCCCGTATTCCTCATCGGGGTGGATGTTCGGATTGAAGAAGTACGCCGCGACCTCGTACGTTTCGGCGAGATGCTCGAGAACGTAGCTCGAGCACGAGGCGCAGCACGCATGCACGAGGATTGCCTTTCTCGCCGTCATCATTTAATGCGAGACTGAAGAGGAGGATTCGCCGCGAAGGACACTCTTGTCCCCCCCGGTGGTCGGCGCCGCCGTGGCGACGCTCGCCGCGCCGACGTCGGCGTGAACGCTCGAGAGGCGCGCGAGGTGTCGGTCGCGCAGATCGATGAACGAGGCCATGTTCGCGTTCGTGACCGGCTGCGCCGGCGGGAGCGAGATCTTCCGCGGATTGACGAAAGAGTTTCCCTTCTTCACGCGGTAATCGAGGTGAGGCCCCGTCGCATAGCCGGTCATACCGACGTATCCGATAACCTCCCCCTGCCGCACGCGCGCGCCCGGACCGGCCCCTTTCGCGAAGCGGGAAAGGTGCAGGTAATATGTCGTGTAGCCGTTCGAGTGGCGGAGCTTGACGTATTTTCCGTTCGCGCTGTTTCGGCCGGTCTCCATTACGGTGCCGTCGCCGGTCGCCATGACGGGCGTTCCGACGGGCGCGGCATAATCGACTCCGAGGTGGGGCGCATAGCGAAGGAGGACCGGGTGGAGCCGGCGAGTGCTGAAGTTCGAGCTGATCCGCGAGTAGGTAAGAGGCGTCTTCAAGAGCTGTTTCCGCAGCGATTTGCCCTTCTCGTCGTAGTAGTCCTGCCTGCCGTTCTCGTTTTTGAACATGAAGGCGTAATAGCTTCTTCCCTGATTGACGAATTCCGCGGCGACGATGCGCCCGACCTTCTTCATCCCGTCGAAGCGGGTCCGTTCCTCGTAGATGATTCTGAAAAGATCGCCGCGCTGTAATTCGCGGTGAAAGTCGATGTCCCAGGCGAAGATGTTGGCGAGCTGATCGCCCACGTCGGCGGGAATGCCCTGCTCCTTGCACGCGAGGTAAAGGTTGTTCGTGATCGTGCCGGAAGCGGTCCTGAGCCGGGTGCTGAATTCGTAGTCCTTCTTTTCGGCCGAGATATCGCCGTCCTTCAGATTGATGTCGATGTACGACGTATCGCCGACCGAGAACTGCATGCTCTCGATATTGCCGTCTTCGCCCGCATAGACCTCGTATCGCTGTCCCGGGTATATTCTCCTGAAATCATAGACGTTGCGGGCGGCCTTCTCGATGAGCTTTATGGACGGCGCGTCGAGGCCGCACTGGACCATGAGATCGAAGAAGGACATGTTGCGGCTCACGATTCCCGCGAAATTCGGAGCCCTGACGGAGGCGGAGACGCTGACGGAATCGCCCGGAGTCGACGACGCGCGCCAGATCGCGTCCTTCTGCAGCCCCGGGTTGGTCGCCACGAGGATGAGAAGAATGATCGATCCGGTCGCGAGCACGATTGATTTTAATTTATCATTTTCCATGGCTTTACCGAAAGATGCCGTAAAATAGCCTATAGCGCGGGATCGCGTCAAGAAAAAGAGTGGCGCCAAAAAGAAATTTTGCAAGAAATGGGCCGCAAGTCCCATTCTTTTACAAATATTGATATTTTGGCCGGGTTGTGCAAGTAATACATTATGGGCAATCGTCATATCGATCTCAAGCGCGAGCTCGAGGAGCTGAGAAAGAAGGCGGAAGGGGTCTTCAAACCGCAGAGGCGCGCGTTCGAGCTCCGCCCCTTTGAAGCCGTGCGACTTGCGGACGCGGTCGCCGGCGAGGAGACGTCTTTCGGAGGCGGCGCCTTCTGGCGGGTGCTCACGGACGCCGCCGCGGTATGGCCCGACGCGGAGGCCTTTCACCGCGAATATCTCGAGGCGCTCGGGAGCCCGTTCTTCCCCGAGGCGCGCGGGTTCGCGGCGCTCAAGCCCCTCAAAACGGCGCGGCCCGAGCGGAGCTGCTATCTCGATATCGAGACCACGGGGCTCCGCATGTCTCCGCTCTTTCTCGTCGGGCTCATGTATACGTCCGGGGCGGGTCTCACGGTCGATCAACTTTTCGCGCGGGACTACTCCGAGGAGGAAGTGGTGCTGGCCTTCCTCGCGGAGTGCATGCCGCGATTCGATATCCTCGTCACCTTCAACGGGATCTCCTTCGACGTGCCGTATATCCGGGATCGGATGACGGTCCACCGGCTGGCCTTCGCGCCGCCTCCAGTTCACATCGATCTCCTGCCGCTCGCGCGCGGCGTCGTGGGCAAGAGAACGGCGAACCACAGGCTTCAGACCCTCGAGACGCATTTCTGCAAGCGGAAACGGGTCGGCGATATCGACGGCGCCGACATTCCGCAGGCGTATCACGATTTCGTGCGGACGAACGACGCGAAGGACATGGCGAATATCGTTCATCACAACAGGCTCGATCTCGTCACGATGCTGCAGCTCGTGACGGTGTTCCTTTCGGGCGAATCCTGATATAATCGGCGCAACATCGATGGAGAGCCGCGCCGGCGGCGCAAAGGAGCGCTTCGTGGAAGTCACCAAGTTCCTCAAGAAGGTCCAGGTCGAGGATTTCTACAAGGGGCAGATCGCCCACAAGCACACGATCCCGACGCGCGCCGCGCGTTTCGGCG
>JAFNGP010000121.1 GCA_017885175.1 bacterium | reverse complement strand
GCCCTCGAAGCGCTCTTTTCGTTTGTCGAGCGCTTCGTCCGTTCGCGCCGCCTCGACGAGGCGACCGCCTTCGCCGTGCAGCTTGCCGCCGAGGAGCTCTTCACGAATTTCGTGCGCCATAATACGGGCGGGGCGGAGCGGATCGCGGTGCGTCTCGACGTCGACGGCGGCCGCCTGCTCGTTACACTCGTCGATTTCGACGTCGATCCGGCCGATCCCGTTGCCGCAACAACCCCCGGCGTGCNNTACCGCGACCGAACGCTCCGCGTCACCGCGGTCAAGAATCTGGAGGATACGCATGTTTGAAGCGACCCGCACCGACGCCGGCCGCATCGTGTTCCGGGGGCGCCTCGACGCCTCCCAGGCGGATACGGCGCGAAAAGCCCTTGACGCCGTCGTCGAATCATGCATAATCGATTTCAGCGGACTCGATTACATCTCAAGCGCAGGGTTGGGGATTCTTCTCGCAACGCAGAAACGTCTGAACGAATCGGGGCATGCCCTCGCGATCGCGGGTATGAACCGGCACATCAGGGATGTTTTTCATATCGCGGGATTCGATCTCGTTTTCAAGATCGAATGAGTGGGGATTCTTCCCTGCCGGCCGAGGAGGTTATGCGTAGAATACGCGCGTACGTCCATGGCGTTTTCTCAATCCACGGCATATTCCACACCAACTTTTCAACGCCCCGTTTGTAGTACCATCAGACAGAGTCGGGATCGTCAATGAACGAAGTGAAGCTCGACAACAAGGCTTTCGACTCGATCGTGGAGGAGTACGGAAAGGCGATTTTCAACGCGGCATTCAGGATCGTGAACGATTACGAGGACGCCATGGACATCACGCAGAACACGTTTATCAAGGTGTACGAGAGGCTCGACCGGTACGATCCATCCCACGATATCTTCAGCTGGCTCTACAAGATCGCCGTCAACGAGGCGATCACCGTCGCGCGGCGCAAAAGCCGCACCGTCGAGCTCGGCGACGAGACGTGCGTTCAATTCCGGAATCCCGAAACCGAATACATGCAGAACGAGACGAGCGCCCACCTCCAGCGGGCGCTCATGGAGCTCTCCCTCGATTACCGCACCGTTCTCATCCTCCGGCATTTCCACGGGCTATCCTACGAGGCGATAGGCGGCATTCTCGGCATCCCCGAGAAAACGGTCAAATCGAGACTCTTTACGGGACGGACGCTGCTGAGGAATTCGCTCCTCGCGATGGGGTATACGCCATGATCGAAAAACGATACATCGAGCTCATGAACAAGGAGCTGGACGGCGCGAATACGCCCGACGAGAGCGCCGCGCTTCGCTCCTTCCTCGCCTCGAGCGAGGAGGCCCGGCGCATGTACGACGAGCTCCGCGGCGTGGCCGGCATGTTCGCGGCCGCGGGGGAAGTCACGCCCCCGCGCGACATGAAACGCACGATCATGGCGGCGATCGCCGGGCGGGAAGCGTTCCGCGGGGCGCGCCGCGCCGAACGCCGGCGCTTTCTCGATGTGCTCACGGTGCTCACGCCGCGCAAGAGGGTCGCCTGCTCGTTCGCGGCCGGGGCCGCATTCGGTCTCGCCGCCCTCATCATCCTGCTTCGCGCGATGCCGCAGACGGGCGAGCTGGACCGCAAGGATCTGTACGGCACGCTCGCCGGGAGACGCGGCGCAGAAGATGTCATCGCTTCGGAATCCGTCTCCATCGAGACGGCCGACGTATCGGGCCGCGTCACCGCCCGGTACCTGGATACCTCGCTGGCCGTCGCGCTCGATCTCGACGCGCCGCAGGAAATCGAAGTCGTGCTGTCGCCCGCCGGGCGGCTCCCGGTCGAAGGCTTCGGCGCGCCCTCGTGCGGCGCCTGGGATATCCGGACGGACACCGCGGGGGTCGCGTTCAAGGCCGCCTCGGGCTGTAATTTTACCGTCACATTCAGGGACGAAGCGGGCGCGCATCCGCCGGTAAACATAACCGTCAGCTCCGGCGGCGTCAGAATATTCGAGCATACGATTGTACAGGGACGAAAATAGGGGAATCCGAAAATCGACACCAACTTTTCGCCCGCCGTTTTGTAGTTAGAATGTAAATCGGAAAGCATGTAGGGGACTCTCAACCAGAGGAGGTAGGAGATGAGCAGGAACAGACTGCTGGTGGGCGGATTGGTGATCGTGGCCGCGATCGTGATCGCCTATTTCGCCTTCGTGTATCCTCCCGTTTCCAAAGAGGATACGTCGGGAGCGATCGGCGTCGCGAACAAGTATCGCAACGAGCAGATCACCGACAAGGACGTCATGCTGAAGGACGAGGAAACCGCGGCGGCCGCCGCGATGGCGGTCATGTCTCCGGACGAGAAAGCCGCCATGTTCGAGCGCGCGACGGCGGATCTTCAGGGGCGCATGCTGGCCCAGGCGTCCCCCGAGGTCGCTTCGGCCCTCATTGGCCGCGCCGACGCCACTATGCTGGCGAGACTCTTCAAGGGGCTCGACGCCCAGCAGCGCGTGGAGTTCTTCGCGCGGGCGCCAAAACCGACCCAGGACGCGATCCTCAGGGCCGCCAACGTGACGGCCGAGCGGTACTCCAAGATGACCGTTGAGGAAAGATCGACGAAGGTCCTCGAGCGGTCGTCCGACATGCATCTCGCCGCGGTCGTGAAGGAAGCGACGATGCAGGAAAAGACGAGCTTCTTCGCGAAGGCGGACTTCGCCCTGAGAAACGAATTCATGAAGCTCCTCGACCGCAACGATAAGATCGCGGTCATGGAGCGGGCACCGGCCACCGCGGTCGCCGAGATGGAACGGACCAACTTCGCCATCAGCTTCTTCGAGAAGGCCGCTCCCGAGCAGCAGTTCGAGATGCTCGCGAAGTCGCCCGAGGTCACTTCGGCTCTCATGGGCCGCGCCGACGCTGCATCTCTCGCGAGGCTCTTCAAGGGGCTCGACGCCCAGCAGCGCGTGGAGTTCTTCGCCCGCGCGCCGAAGCCGACCCAGGATGCGATCCTCAGAACCGCCAACGTAACGGCCGAGCGGTACGCCAAGATGACCGTCGACGAGAAGTCGACGAAGGTCATCGGCCGGGCGTCCGATATGCAGCTCGCCGCGATCGTGAAGGAAACAACGATGCAGGACAGGACGAGCTTCTTCGCGAAGGCGGACTTCGCACTGAGAAACGATTTTATCAAGCTTCTCGATCGCTCGGATAAGTTCACCCTGATGGGACGCGCGCCGGCTCCCATGGTAGCCGAGATGGAGCGGGCCAATTTCGCCGCCGCCTTCTTTGGGAAGGCAGCTCCCGAGCAGCAGTTCGAGATGCTCGCGAAGTCGCCCGAGATGGCCGCGGCGATGATGGGCCGCGCCGACAACGTCCTTCTGGCAAGGCTCTTCAAGGGGCTCGACGCCC
>JAFNGP010000120.1:2329-2668 GCA_017885175.1 bacterium | reverse complement strand
GAAATCCGAACTGCCGGGAGAGATCGTATACGGCTCCGAGATGCTTCACGTTGCTTCGCTGGGCGGTGAACGCAACACGGACGTTCCGGTAGCCGATCATGCGGAGCTGCTTCAGCGTCTCGATAACCTTGTCGAATCCTCCCGGAATACCCCGGATCTCGTCGTGCTTCTCCCCTATTCCGTCGAGGGATACCGCGAGGCCGACATTCTTCCCGATCTTCAGGAGCCCGGGCGCCGCGTGCGCGATCCGGCGCCGCTCGAACCCGTTCGTCGAAATCACGATGCGCGGATGGTTGCAGCGCTCGTCCAGGATGCGCACGATCTCGACGAGATCGTCGC
>JAFNGP010000120.1:725-2311 GCA_017885175.1 bacterium | reverse complement strand
AGCTCGTCCCCCGGCGGCAGCTGCCAGATATTGCACATGTTGCACCGGGAATCGCACCGGTACGTGACCGCGACGACCGCATCTACCGGCATTTGCATACGGATCCTCTCATCATGTTTTCCCGAGAGCCTCGCCGAACATCTCCGCGTACCGCCCGACCATGCCCTCCACGGTGAAATCCCGAACGACCCGCTCGCGTCCCTTGCGCCCCATCGCCCGTCCCGCGTCCGGCGCATCCGCGAGGGCGGCGAGCGCGTCGACGAGCGCATCGACGTCTCCCGGCGGTATGATGCGCCCTTCCTCGCCGTCCACGATCATCTCCCGCACCGCGCCGACGTCGGACGCGACGACGGGGAGACCCGCGGACATCGCTTCGAGAACGGCGAGCGGAAACGTCTCGACGACCGGGTGCGAGCAGAGCACCGAAGCGTCCGCCGCCGAAAGGATCGCGGGGACATCGTCCCGGCGTCCCATGAAGCGAACCGTGTCCCCGAGCGACAGCTCCCGCGAACGCCGCTGCAATCGTTCCGCCTCCGCGCCCTCCCCGACAACAAGAAATATGAAATCGCCGCGGCGCGCTTTCATGCGCGCGGCCGCCTCGAGCAGCATCCCGTGGTTCTTTTCCGGCCGCAGAGCGGCGACGATCACGACCACGAAGCGCGAGGCCGGGATCGAAAGCGCGTTTCGCAGCGCTCCTCGTTCGTCTTCCGACCGGGCCGGGCGAAACCTCCCGGCGTCGACGCCGTTCGGTATGATACGGATCTTCCTTTCTTCGATCCCTTCCCGCCGGACGAGATAGTCGGCGTGCGACTTCGCCAGAGCGACGATCCCTTCGTACGAACGGAGCACCAACCGGTCGCTCATCGAAAAGGAGCTCCGTTTTCCCCATAGTCCGGTTGAATGAACGGCGAGAAACCGGTGCTTCACACCCGCCCAGCGCGCGGCGATCGAACCGGCGAAAACGGCGTCGTGATGATCGAGGGAAAGGAGAACGGCGCCGCGGTTGCGGGCTAAAAGGGACGCGAGACGCGCGCAGGCGAACGGATCGCGGCGGTATCGCGCGATGCGCGAGACGACCGGCGCGCCCCGGCGCGCGATCCCGGCGCCGACCTCCCCCGCTTCGTGAAGACAGAGAACGCGCGCGGGCAAGCCGTGCGCCGGCAGAGCGAGAACGAGCTCCTCGATCACGCGCTCCGCCCCCCCCGTTACGAGGGTCGAAGCGAGGATCTCGACGCGAGGAAATTGTCCCGCCCTTGTCATCGTGAAATCCGTCAGAGGTAGGGAGCTTCCCTGCGCCCCGTCTTGCAGCGCATCTCGCCGAGCGTCCCGTGCACGCGCGCGGGATTCCCGTAGGCGACGACGCCCGGCGGAAGATCCTTCGTGACGACGGAGCCGCTCCCGACGAGCGTGCCCTCGCCGATCGTGACGCACGGCAGCAGCGTCACGTTCACACCGATACGGCAGCCCTTCCTGAGCGTCGGCCCGCGCATGCAGTCTTTCGAATCGGGGCATCCGGGATGATAATCGTTCGCGATCTTGACTCCGGGCGCGAGAAACACGTCGTCCTCGATGACCGTGAACTGGGC
>JAFNGP010000120.1:0-684 GCA_017885175.1 bacterium | reverse complement strand
CGCGCGCGTTCGGACCGATCGTGAGGACGTCGCTCACGCCGCGGCGCGGGGAGAGATACCCGAGCACGGCCCCTTCGTCGATGAGTGAACCATCGCCGAGGTGCACGGTGCCCGGCTTGCGCGGAACGAGGTTATCCTTCATCACACGGAATCCATGAGCGCAGGATAGTCGATCGTGACCTCTTTGCCATGCTCCCGCATCGAGCGATCCGCCGCGTCGAGCGCGAGGAGCACCTCGAGGCCGTGAGTCCCGCCGCTCCGCGGGGTCGCGCCCTTCTCGATGCAGTCGACGAAGTGCTGGCACTCGATCTTGAGCGGCTCGGCGTCATCGAGGCGCGGGATGGAGATGTCGCCGTAGCGATACGAAAGCTGGAATTCGCCGAATGTGTCGTAGTGGGGCGTCACCGTCACGCCCTTGTCGTAGATCCGTATTTTCTCGAGGCTCGAAACGTCGTCGTAAACGAGCATCTGCTTGCTCCCCACGACCGTCGTGCTCCTGATCTTGTTCGGATTGAGCCACGAGACGTGTATGCTCGCGATCGTCGATTGCGGATATCTGAGAAGAAGAAACGCGACGTCCTCTATCCCGGGCCTGATATAGGACTGTCCGATCGCCGAAACCGACACCGGCCGCGCGTTCAACACGTAGTTCATGATCGAGACGTCGTGCGGCGCGAGGTCCCA
>JAFNGP010000119.1 GCA_017885175.1 bacterium | reverse complement strand
GTCCAGAAGCTCGTCACGTCCAACGTTTCCGATATATTCGCCATGGGAGGCTCGCCGGGATCGATCGTGTTCACGGCCGCGCTTCCCGCGGGGTGCGCGTCCGCCGACGTCGACGGAATCATCGACGGGCTCAAGCGGTCGTGCGCGCAGTACGGCATCAAGCTCGTCGGGGGGGATACGGTCTCGAGCCCCGGCGGGTACTTCTTCAACGTCGCGATCGTCGGAGAGGTACGGCCCGGACGGGCCGTGCTGCGATCGGGCGCGCGCGCGGGAGACGCGCTCGTTCTCTTCGGCGAGATCGGTCTCTCGCGAGCGGGCTTGAGCGTTCTCTCATCGCCCGAGTCGGCGCCGGGCCTCGCGAAAGCGCTCCCGCTCATTTCGATCGCGTCGTCGCCGGCGGAGCTGGACCGAGTGGCCGGCGCACTCGGACGGCTTCCTTGTGCCGATGAAGCGGCGCGTTTCGTTCAGCGCCACCTCGTTCCTCTCGCCTTCCCGCTCATGGCGTCTCTTGTCGAGGCGGATCCCGCGCGAGTCACGGCGATGATCGATATTTCGGACGGGCTCGGGAAGGATCTTCGCACGCTGTGCGCGGAGAGCGGCGTCGGCGCTCTGATTCGGGAGGAGGCGCTGCCGATTCCCCCCGCCATCGGGGAGCTGTGCGGTCTCGAAGGCGAGGCTCTCGTCGATTTCGCGCTTGCAAGCGGCGAGGAGTATGTGCTGCTCGCGGCCGTCTCTCCCGAGGCGGCGGAGCGCCTGGGCGCCGGCGCGACTATGATCGGCGCCGCGGTTCCGGCGGCCGAGGGCATCGTGCTCGTCGGCGCGAACGGGAAAAGGCGCCCGATGCCGAATCTCGGCTACGAGCATTCGTTCTAGCGCGGGGACGCTGTGTTCGCATAGGGACTCTTCATATCCGGGACATTCTGTGGTATGCTATGCCCGCCTAGGGGTACGCTCTCGATGGGGCATACAATCGTCAGTTCAATAAAACAAAGGAGGGACCATGAGACAGAAAACGAACGTTCTCGCGATTCTGTGTCTGGTTGGGTATCTCGCGCTGGGTGCGGCGCCGCTGCATGCGGGGTGGACCCAGAACGGCGTGGGCATTTGCACGACCACATCCTCCAAGACTCTTCCACAGATTGCCTCCGATGGCAACGGGGGAGCCATCGTCACTTGGGCGGAATACCGAACCACCTGGAACATCTATGCCCAGAGGGTCGACGCGAACGGCGCCGTTCTCTGGGGGGCGTCAGGAATAGCCGTCTGTGACTTTGTCGGTGCTCAGCGTTATCCCCTGATCCTATCCGACGGCGCCGGAGGCGCGATCATCGTCTGGTATGACGATCGCAACGGGAACAGCGACGTCTATGCCCAGAGGGTCGACGCAAGCGGCGCCACCCAGTGGACGATCAATGGCGTGGCGATATCCACGGCCGCGGGAGATCAGTACAACTACGGAATCGCCTCCGACGGCGCCGGAGGCGCAATCATTTCAATGCGCGATAGCGGNNAGCAGCCAGTACTTCACGTTCGCCAATCGGGTCGATGCGGCCGGCACGGTTCTCTGGGCGGCGGAAGGCGTTCCTCTCAGTACGGCCACCGGCAGCCAGTATGACATCAGAATGGTCGATGGCGGCGCAGGCGGCGCAATCGTCACCTGGCAGGACAACCGCAGCGGGTCCCATATTTACGCGCAGCTGGTCGATACGACCGGCGCCATTTTCTGGGGAGCGACGGGTGCCGCTGTCTGTACGGCATCCGGGGCACAGAGTACCCTCCAGATAGCCGCCGACGGGACCGGAGGCGCCATCATGACGTGGACCGACTCCCGGAACGGAAACACCGACATCTACGCTCAGCGAATGAGCGCGGCCGGGACCGCCGTCTGGGCCACGAACGGTGTCGCCGTCTGCACGGCCGTGGACGCGCAGGATCAGGACCAGATCGCCTCTGACGGCGCCGGAGGCGCCGTCTTTGCGTGGCGCGACCGGCGGGCGGGAGTCGGAGACTACAATATATATATGCAAAGGCTCGACGCGAGCGGGGCGCCGGTATGGATGGACGACGGTGTCGTCGCCTGCGCCGCCGCGAGCACGCAGGAGTATCCCGTGATAATCTGTGATGAAGCCATCGGGGCGGTTGTGACGTGGACGGATCTGCGCAGCGGATCGGCCGCCATTTACGCGCACCGCGAGAACCCGATCGTCGCGACGCTTTTGCAGAATTTTGCCGCCGGCATCGAGGGCGGATGCGTCGCGCTGTCCTGGGCGCTTTCAGAAGCGGGAACCGACGTGCGGTTCTTCATTCAGAGAGCCCTGGGGCTGGATCGCGAATTCGAGGAGATCGCGAATTCCGGAATCGCGCGCAGCGGTCTTTCCTTCAGCTTTGCCGATTGCTCGGTCGCGCCCGGCGACCCCGCGCGATACCGTGTGACGGTGGAGGACAACGGCGACCGCAGGCTTCTTTTTGAGACGGATGCCGTCGTGATTCCACCCGCGACTCTCGTGTTGTTCCAGAATCGTCCGAATCCCTTCAATCCGAGCACCACGATCGCGTACTACCTTCCCGCGGCCGCTCATGTGGTGCTCGAAATCTACGATCCTGCCGGCCGGGAAATCGCGCGTCTCGTCGATGCCGTTCGGGAGAAGGGAAGCCACGAGGCGTCGTGGAACGGGAAGAACGGCGCCGGCGCCGCGGTTGGTTCAGGCGTATATTTCTGCCGGCTCACCGCGGGCAAGGAGACGCTGACGAAGAAAATGGTGCTCCTGAAATGACGCGACCGATCGGCCCCGGGGCATGCGCACACGGACGGAGAGCATGTTTATCTATCTAATCCGCCACGGGCAGACCGACTGGAACAGGGACCACCGGATAATGGGGACCGGTCCCGTTCCGCTCAATGAGAGCGGAAGGGCCGGCGTGGCCGAGCTCGCGCGGGCGCTCAAGGCGAAACAGATTTCCGTCGTTTATACGAGCACGGTCGCGCGGGCGCTCGAAAGCGCGCGCATCCTCGCCGGCGAATGGGGCGCCGAGCTCCGCGAGGAGCCGCGGCTCAATGAGTCTCCGTTCGAGGCGTGGATCGGAAAGACCTACGACGAGCTCCGCGACGACGAGAATTTCAAGCTCTACTTCGACGCGCCGACCCGCGCGCGCTTCTCGAACGGCGAAGGAATGGCCGACATCCAGAGGCGTGCCCTCGACGCGGTGGCGCGCATCGTGAAGGAGACGGAAACGGGACGGGCGGCGGCCGTTTCCCACAGCGACGTCATCAAGCCCGTTCTCGCGCACTACCTCGGCATGGACCTCGACTCGATTCATCGCCTCTCGCTCGCGAACGCCTCGGCGTCGCTCATCGATTACCGGGAGGCGTCTCCCCGTATTCGATACGTCAATTTCGCTCCGTGGCAGTGGCACGACGGGCCGTGAGGGCGCGAGCCGGACGCCGCGCGGCCCCGCGGCAAGAATTGTGTTGACGCACCGGGACGGCGCGTTTAAAAATCGCGGCGAACGAGCGACCGTAGTCCCCGGTCATTCATAATCTTTCATCAGGAGTGCCCCATGAACGGAACCCCCCGAGAGGTAATGGAATTTGCCAAATCGAAGGGCGTCGAATTCGTCGATATCAAGTTCATCGATTTTCCCGGCAGGTGGCAGCATTTCACGGTCCCCGCGGCGCGGCTCGACGAGGCGCTGTTCGCCGAGGGCCTCGCCTTCGACGGCTCGAGCATCCGCGGCTGGAAGAACATCAACGAGAGCGACATGCTCGTGATTCCCGATCCCGCGACCTCCTTCATGGATCCGTTCTGCTGTCATCCGACCCTGAGCCTCATCGGGGATATCCACGATCCGATCACGCGGGAGCCGTACGCGCGCGATCCGCGATTCATCGCGCGCAAGGCGGNNTTCGACGACGTGCGCTTCGCGCAGGACGAGCACAGCGGCTTCTACCATATCGACTCGATCGAGGGGGCCTGGAATTCGGGGCGCGACGAGGGGCCGAACCTCGCGTACAAGGCGCGCTTCAAGGAGGGCTATTTTCCCGTGCCGCCGACCGATTCGCTCCAGGATCTCCGAAGCGAGATCGTGAAGAACCTCATGGCGTGCGGCCTCACGTGCGAGGTGCAGCACCACGAGGCCGCGACGGCGGGACAGGGGGAGATCGGGCTCAAGTTCGACACGGCCGTTCGCATGGGGGACGCGGTCTCGATCTTCAAGTATGTGGTGAAGAACACGGCGCGCGCCTTCGGAAAGACGGCNNAACGGCTCGGGGATGCACGTGCACATATCGCTCTGGCGGGGGGACAAGAACCTCTTCGCCGGGCCCGAGTACGGGGGGCTCAGCGAGACGGCGCTCTACTTCGTCGGCGGCCTCATCCGCCACACGCACGCGCTCCTCGGCTTCACCAACGCCTCGACGAACTCGTACAAGCGGCTCGTGCCGGGATTCGAGGCGCCGGTGAACCTCGCGTACTCGCAGCGCAACCGGAGCGCGGCGATCAGAATTCCCGTGACCTCCGGGAAGAGCGAGGCGAAACGCGTCGAGTTCCGCTGTCCCGATTCGACGGGAAATCCCTACCTCACGCTCGCGGCGATTCTCATGGCGGGGCTCGACGGGATCGAGAACCGCGTCCATCCGGGGGAGCCGCTCGACAAGAACATCTACGACATGCCTCCCGAGGAGCTCGCGCACGTCAAGAAGACGCCTCCCGATTTCGGCGCCGCGCTCGACGCTCTCGAGGCGGGGCACGAATTTCTCCTCAAGGGGGACGTCTTCACCGAGGACGTGATCAGAACCTGGATCGATTTCAAGCGGGAGAACGAGATTCTGCCGGTGATGCGACGCCCGCATCCGTTCGAATTCTGCGTCTATTTTGATGTATAATGGTGCCGGCTTTGCCGCGAGGCGTTAACGTGCGGGTCGGTGCGGTATGACATCTCCGATTCTCAAAACCTCGCAGCTCCCGTCGCCGCGCGTCGGCGCCGGCGAGGGCTGGATGACTTCCTTCGCGGGCGAGGTGAGGGACTCCTACAAGGAATTCCTGAAAAATCTCGAGCGGCGCCACCGCTCGGGCGGCTCCGGCGTCGAAATCTCGCGCGCGTGCTCCGCGGGCGTCGAGACGGTCGTCCAGCATCTCCACGATTCGCTCAGAGAATGGATGGGTCCGAGACTGCGCCGCATTCCCGCGGTGATCGCGCTCGGCGGCTTCGGGCGGCGGGATCTCTCCCCGAAGAGCGACGTCGATCTCCTGTTCCTCTGGGACAAGAAGCCGGGCCCCGCCGGAACCTCCTTCGCCGGGTATCTCGTGCGGATGCTCTGGGACGCNNCGGCCGCTGGATCTGCGGCGACGAGTCGATGAAAGAGGCGCTTCAGGCGATCAAGGCCGAGATGCGGGGGCGCGAGAGCGGCGAGCTTCTCGAGGCGAAGCTCGAAGAGGCGCGCCGCCGCTGGAGAAAATTCGGATGGAGCTACCATCTCATCGAGCCGAACGTCAAGGAGAGCCCCGGGGGGCTCCGCGACCACCAGATGATCAGGTGGGTGGGCATGGTGCTTCCGTGGGACGGCACGCTCGAAGGATTGTATCGTCTCGCCATCATCGACCGCCAGGAGATCGACGATATCCGGCGCGCGCACGATTTCCTGCAGAGAACCCGCAACGAGCTCCATTTTCTCATGGGATCCAACTGGAACGTGCTCACGCTCGATCTCCAGCGCTCGGTCGCGAAGGGCCTCGGCTACACGGACGGCGGCGGGCTCCTCGCCGTCGAGCGCTTCATGCGCGACTACTACTCGATGACGCGCGCCATCTACACGCTCCTCGAGCGCTTCCTCGACGAGACGACCGGCGAGGGGAATCTCCGGATCATCGACGGCTCGCTCTACCGGCGGGTGGGAACGAAGGGGCTCGGCCAGCTCGATCTTCGCCTCGGCCGCGCGCGAATGAGTGCGGATCCGCTCTTTCCCTTCAAGGAGCAGCTCCGCACGGGCAAGCGCTTCTCTCCGCAGATGGAGCGCCGCATCAGGAACGCGTTCAGGCCGGCGAGGCTCGCCAGCGGCGTGACGAAGCGGATGCGCTGCTCCTTCATCGAGCTCCTCGAGCTTCCGGGGAAGAAGGCGCCCGTGATACGGAGCATGCACGAGCTCGGCGCGCTCAAGCATCTGTTCCCGCCGTTCGAGAAGCTCACCTGCCTCAAGAAATACGACCTCTATCACCAGTACACGGCCGACGAGCACACCCTTCAAGCGATCGCGAATCTCGAAGAGCTCGAGGGGCGCGAAGGGGGGCTCCTCCCGCGGATATACGACGAGGTCGCGGAGCGGACCGAGCTCCTCCTCGCCACGCTGCTCCACGATATCGGGAAGCCCTCCGCGCGCGGCCACGCCCGCGCCGGCGCGCGCATGGCCGAATCTCTCCTTCGCGGTTTTCCCGTCTCGCCGCGCTCTCGAGCGCTCGTCGGGTTTCTCGTGCGGAACCATTTGCTTCTTTCGCATTTCAGCCAGCGGCGGGACATGGAGGACCGGGACACGGGACTTCAGTTCGTGAAGAGCGTGAAGAACCACGTGAACCTCAAGCTTCTCTACCTCCTCACCTGCGCCGATCTCAAGGCGACGGGGCCGAGCGTCTGGACCGGTTGGAAGGAGAACCTTCTCGAGGATCTCTACTTCAAGGGATCGAGGATGCTCGCGGACAAATCGGAATCGGGCGCTCTATTCAAGAAGACGCTCGAGAAGCGGCATGCGAAAATGATCGGGCTCTGCGGGTCGGACGAGGAGCGCGCCGCGATGGAGATTCATCTCGCGAATCTTCCCGACCGCTACGCGATGGTCGTCACGCCCGCCCGGGCGAAGGCGCACGCCGCGATGGTCGGCCGCCTCAAATCCCGCGGCGTGAGCGTCGAGACGAGGAGGCTCCAGCATTCGATCGAGCTCGCCATGTGCACGCGCGACAGGCCCTTCAGGCTCTCCCAGCTCTGCGGCGTCATCACGATCAACGATCTCAATATCCTCGGCGCATACGCGTTCACGAGGAAGGACGGCGTCGTGATCGATCTCTTCCACTGCACGGGCGTCGACGGTCGGCTCGCGCTTCCGCCGCAGACGGCGAAGAAGCTCGAGCGCGATTTCGCCGCCGTGCTCGGGGGGCAGATCGATCTCGAGAAGGCGTACGCCGCCCACGTCGAGCGCTGGAAGTGGCGCACGGCGAAGGGAGGGCGTGTTCCCACCGTCGTCGAGTTCGAGAACGATCTTTCCCGCGAGAGCACGATCATCGATCTCGCCGCGCGCGACCGGCCCGGGCTCCTCTACCGCGTGACCCGCATACTCTCCGGGGAAGGGCTCGACATACAGAGCGCGCAGATAACGACGCGGGGGGAGATGGCTGCCGACTCCTTCTACGTGAAAACCTCCGACGGGAAGAAGCTCGTCGACGCGGCGAAGATGCGCGACGTCAGGCTGCGGCTCAAGGCGGAGCTGGACGCGGGCTCCTGAAGAAATCGTTACCGAATGCGCGGCATGAAGCGCGCGCAGATCACCCGAATATCGTTCTTGATCCCTCCGAGCCGTTCAAGGAACGCGCCGTTCCCCGGCACGAGCGCGCCGAAGAGGCGCGAGAAGTAGCTCTCGAAGTACTTTTCGCGCTCGGGGAGCGGAGGATACGGAATGCCGTGCAGAGCCGCGGCGTGCTCCATCGTCCAGAAGAGCCGGTACGCGGCGATGAGCGCGTCGGCGTCGCCGGCTTCGAGGAGCCCCGCCGATCGCAGCTCGTCGAGCGCGCCGCGCAGGTCCGCTGAAGGGGCTGCCGCGATAACCCCCCGCAGCCGCGCCGCGCAAAGCAGAAAGTCGATGTCATAGAGCCCGCCCGCCGCGTGCTTCACATCCCACGCGCCTTTCGAGAGCGCCTCGAGCTTCGCGCGCGACTGACTGATCCGCGCCTTCCAGCCTTCCCGCCCGAAAACGACCGGCAGCGTGCGCGCGAGCATGTCCTCGAAGGCGCGCCCGGTCGCCGCGTCGCCGCATATGAACCGGCATTTCGAATACGCGAGTATCTCCCACAGGGACGCGCGCGTTTGCAGATAGCTCTCGCAATAGTCGAGCGTCTGGACGAGAGGCGCGCCTTCGCCCTCGCCGCGGAGCCGCATATCGACCGGTCCGAGCCGGATCGCGCGCGCGTCATCGATGACGCCGCGGACGATCCCCTCCCCGAACGACGCCGAACGCTCGTCCGCCGCCACCGCGACGAGATCGAGATCGCTCCCGAATCGTGCGCTGCGCGTCGCGAGCGAACCGGCCGCGAAGAGCGCGAGCCCCGAGGCGCCTCCGCCGTTCCTTTCGAAGAGAGCGCGGAGCGCGCGCTCCGACGCCCCGGCGAAGAGCGGGCCGAGAATCTCCGGGCCATACTCGGGAATCGGATTCCTGCTGTGGATGGAGAGAAGCGTCTCCTCATGCAGGCGCGCGAGGCGCGGGAGCGCGTCCTTCGCGTTCAGGTCCGGAGGTTCTCCCGGCGCCGCCCCCTCCGCGAGAAAATCGAGGAGCTCGATGCGGC
>JAFNGP010000118.1 GCA_017885175.1 bacterium | reverse complement strand
CGAGAGAATGCTCCGCATCGAGGCCAGAGGCACCGAGCTCATCGATCCCGAGGTGTTCGGCCCCGTGGCGCCGTGAAGCCGGAAGCGCATCGAGATAGAACCGCCCCAATGCGAAATAGTTCGCCGCGGCCATTTGCGCGCGCGAGCGGTTTGTTGTATCTTAATAGAGTAGTTCCCCACCACCTACACCCACCGACATGAAGTGCGCGCGATTTCACGTTTGACCGTAAGGAGAGTCGGTGCTATGGTGAGGACTTCATTCATTCTCGCGATTTTTCTGGGCCTGCTAGCCGCCGCCTGCACGACACTCCACGCCGACTGGACCCCGGACGGCGTCCCTCTATGCCCCGGCGCAGCCATCCAGACCGCGCCCCTGATAGTATCCGACGGCGCGGGAGGCGCCATCGTCGCCTGGCGCTCGTTTCTCAATAACGAATCGAACATCTACGCCCAGAGAATCGACGGGAACGGGAACGAGCTTTGGGACAGCTGCGGAGTGCCGATATGCACGTCCCCGCACGATCAGACGCCCTTCGATATGATGCCGGACGGGGCCGGCGGGACGTTCATTGTGTGGGAGGACTATCGATACGACTCGGAGGATATTTTCGTGCAGAGAATCGGCGCCTCGGGAGCGGTCCTGTGGGGTTGGAACGGAGTAGCCGTCTGCACCGCGACCGGCAGACAGTTCGGCCCGAGGCTCGACTCCGACGGCGCCGGCGGCGCGATTATCGCGTGGCTCGACTTTCGCGGCGGCGAGTATTGCGACGTCTACGCCCAGCGCGTGAACGCCTCGGGAACCGTCCAATGGGCGGCGAACGGCACACCCGTATGCACGGCCGCAAACGACCAGCTCTCTTTGGATATCGTCTCCGATGGCGCCGGCGGAGCGATCGTCGCGTGGCACGATCTTCGCCTGAATCCCAACTACGACATCTACGCGCAGCGCCTGAACGCCTCGGGAACCGTCCAGTGGACCGCGAACGGCGTCCCGGTGTGCACAGCAGCCAACGTTCAGAAGTATCCGGAAATGATCTCCGACGGGGCGGGCGGCGCGATCGTCGCGTGGAAGGACAATCGAAGAGGCCCCGACGATCTCTACGCGCAGAGGCTGAACGCCACGGGAATGGCCCTCTGGACCGCGAACGGCGCGTCCCTGTGCACGACGGGCACCGTGCAGAGATTTCACCAGATAGGCTCGGACGGCGCAGGCGGCGCGATCTTGACATGGCCGGATTCCCGAAACGGCGCCTGGGACATCTACGCCCAGAGGGTGAACGCCTCAGGCGCCGTTCGATGGACCTCGAACGGCGTGCCCGTTTGCGCCGCCGCCGGCGCGCAGGAGCAGCCACAGATCGTCTCCGACGGCGCCGGGACTACGTTCATCGCGTGGCAGGACGCCCGGGCGGGTGAATACGACATCTACGCCCAACGACTGACCGCCTCGGGCGGCGGTTCATGCACGCCGAACGGCTTCGCCATATGCACGGCCGCGAACGAGCAGTCTTTCCCGGCGATCGCCGCGGACGGAACCGGCGGCGCGATCGTCGCATGGCAGGACTACCGCGACGGGATCAACTTCAACATCTACGCCGCCTCGACCCGGTTCAGCAGCGTCTTGCCCGCCGGCATCGACTTCGGAACCGTCGATGTCGGGGAGCACCGGGATACGGCCTTCACGATCGAAAATACCGGCTGCAGCGTGCTCGCGCTGAACGTCGGCGAGACGTGCGAGCATTTCAGCATAATCTCCGACGAGCTCGTCCCCTTCCTCGGGCCGGGCCAATCGCTTACGGTGACCATTCGCTTCGAGCCGGCGAGCGCGGGCGCTCACTCCTGCGAGATCGCGACCGGCACGGAGTGCTCTCCTGTGAACTGCACCGGCGTCGGGACCGACCACGCGACCGGAGACGACACGCCGCTGGCGCCGGAAGCGACCTTCCTCGCGCAGAACTTCCCGAATCCGTTCAACCCGGCGACGGAGATCGTATTCGGATTGCGCGCGCCGGCGAACGTCTCGCTCAGAGTCTACGACGCGGCGGGGCGTTTCATAAGGGAGCTCGCGGCGGGCATTCACCCTGCCGGCACGTACCAGAAGATATGGGACGGTCGCGACGCGAACGGCGCGGCCGTATCGAGCGGCATCTATTTCTACAAGCTCGACGCGGGAGCATTCTCCCGAACCAGAAAATTCGTGCTCCTGCGCTGAAAACTACCGGATCAGGATCATCTTCCTCGTCTGCGTGAACCTTCCCGCATCGAGGCGATAGAAGTATATCCCCGACGCCGAGGCGCGTCCCGCTGCGTCGCGTCCGTCCCATGTCATTTCGCGGGCGCCCGCCGGCATCTGCGCATCGGCCAGCACGCGTATCATCTGACCGTTCACGTTGTACACGACGAGCTTCACCGCGGACGCATCCGGCAGATCGAACCGGATCATCGTCGTCGGATTGAACGGGTTCGGCACGTTCTGGTGAAGCGCAAAGGCCTTCGGCATCGCGGGCGGATCGGCGTCCGTCNNGGNGCCGACCNNNNCGGGAGNNCTNTGGCCACTGGNCTGNACCAGGGCNGNNANCTNNTANCNNTNCCGGCGACGACGATCCGCTTCGATCTGCCGGAGGCGGCCGCGGTGAAGCTCGTCGTGTACAACGTGAACGGTCAGATGATACGCGTGCTGGCCGATGCGCAGATGCCGGCGGG
>JAFNGP010000117.1 GCA_017885175.1 bacterium | reverse complement strand
ATCTCCTCGGGATCGCTCTCGCCGTTCGCGAGATAGGTCACCGTCATGCGCGGGGCGGGCGGGTGCTTGTACGATTCGCGGCGGCCGTTCCCCGTCGGAGGCACGCCGAACAGCGTCGCGCTGATGCGATCGTGCATGAAGCCGCGCAGAATCCCCTTTTCGATGAGGACGGTGGAAGACGTCACGGTTCCCTCGTCGTCGAAATTGATCGAGCCGCGGTCGTTCGGAATCGTGCCGTTGTCGATGACGGTCACGAGATCGCTCGCGACCTTGTGGCCGACGCGGTTCGTGTAGGCCGACGTGCCCTTCCGAATGAAATCGGCCTCGAGCGGGTGCCCGACCGTTTCGTGCAGGAGAACGCCCGATTCGGCGTGAGAGAGGATGAGCTCCATGGGCCCCGCCGGAGCGTCGATCGCTCCGAGAAGAAGGATCGCCTGGCGCGCAGCCTCGCGTCCGTGCTCCGCCGGCGAGATCCGGGTGGCGAAATACTCGTTCCCGATTCTTCCGCCGCCGCTCGAGGTGCCGACCTGGCGGTTGCCGTTCGATTCGGCGACGACGTTCACGACGAATCGCAGCATGGGGCGCATGTCGCGCAGAATCTTCCCGTCCGAGGTCGCGATCTGCACCGCGCTCAGATCGTCCGCGATCGAGACGCTCGCCTTGATGATGCGCGGATCGAACTCGCGGGCCGCGCGCTCCGCCTCCTCGATCCACGCGATTTTCCTTTTCAGGGGAGTTCCCGTCGTCGGTTCCCCGATCGGGTACCGGTTTACGAAGGGAACGCCGGTCAGCGAAACGGGGCCGACGTCCGTTTTCCCCTCGGAGATCGCCGACGCCGTGAGGGCGGCTTCCTTCATCTTCTCGAACGACGCGTCTTCCGTGTAGGCGTACCCCGTCCCCTCGCCCTTCACGACCCTGATCCCCATCCCGTGCGCGATCATCAGCTCGCCCTGCTTGACGATTCCTTCCTCCATCGTGATCTGGTTGAGTATCGTGTGCTCGAAGAAAAGGTCGCAGAAGGATCCGCCGCGGGAGAGGGCGAACGAGAAAATCTTCTGCATCGTCCCCTCGTCGACGCCGAAATGGTCCTTATAGGGAAGCAAACTCTCCTACCTCCGTGCGGGGAGAATCGCGCGCGTCTATTGCTCGTCGATTGTTGAAACGCTATAATAAATAGTAACGGGCTATTTGGGAAGGAATATTCTGGTGCACCGCCGCATGAATCGCATGAAGGGAACAGGCATTGTTCTTTCTTTCGCGGCCGCCATTCTCCTGGCCGCGCTTTACCCGCTCGAATCGAACGCCTCCGCGGGCGCTTTCGGAAGCGCCCCGACGGTCGTCGATAAAGTCGAGGGATTCAGGCTCGAACGGCTCGTGCGCGCGCTGAGCGGCGCGGATTCGATATTCTCCGGCGCCGACAAGACGCGGATCGCGACGAGGCACTCGCTCGCGACCGGGATGGACGTCGTTCGGCGCTACCTGATCGACGAGGCGAGGAGCGCCGGATACACGCCATCGATCGGGAGATTTATTCTCAACATATCCGTGCCGGATCTCACGGGGACCGCCCTCTCGAGCGCCGGCGACACCGTCTGGGTCGCGGATACGCAGGGGAAGATCTACCGGACGACGGCGGCCGGCGGCTGGTCCGCGTTCGTCCGGTGCGGGAGCGTCGGGCACGATATCTACGATCTTGAGCGCGACCCGCGGGGGAGGCTCTGGGCGTCCTGCAGAATCACCGGCTCCGCATACGGCGCTCTTTTCGTCTCCGCGGACGGCGGCGCGACCTGGAGCATCAGGGCTTCGGGGACGGATATTTTCACCCTGGGGACCGTCGCCTTCTCGAGCGAGCAGCTGGGCATGGCCGCCGGATCGAACGGCACCGTCGTCAGGACGGCCGATTACGGCGAAACGTGGACGGCGCTCGATCCCGCGACTTTCGGATACGAGGCGTTCAACGGGGTCGCGGCGAGCGGCCCGATGCGCTTCTGGCTCGTAACCGACTCCGGCTATCTCTACGAGACGCCCGATTTCGGCGCGACGTGGAGCAGGCGCTCTCTCATGTTCGGCGCCCTCAGGGGAATCGATTTCCACGGCGACAGCGCGGGGGTCGCCGTCGGCAGCGGAAAGGCGTTCTATACGAAGGACGCCGGGGCGACCTGGACCGCCGTATCCGTGTCCACCGAATTCACCGCGGTTTGCATGAACGATTCCCTGAGAGTGGTCGCGGCCGGCACGGGCGGAGAGATCTGGACCAGCGAGGACGGCGGGATCACGTGGGGGAGGTTCGGGACCGAGTGCTCCGTCGCGCGCGACGTATGGTCGGTCACCTCCGCCGGCGAAGGCGCGTACTGGCTCGCGGGAAGGGATCTCGCGCGGCGTATCTCGTGGGGTTCCGTTCTCAAGGATTGCTCGGCGGTTCAGTTCGCCGACACCGTCTGGGGGGAGAACATCGCGTTCCGCCGCGAAGGGGAGAATGAACCGGACCGGCGGGTCCTTCTCACGGCGCATTACGACTCGAAGTCAGGCTCCCCGTACGATTGCGCGCCCGGCGCCGACGACAACGCGTCGGGAGTCGCCGCGGTCCTCGAGTGCGCGCGCGTTCTGCGCGGGGAGCGGCTGGACCGCTCGGTCGAGTTCGTTCTCTTCGACGGGGAGGAGCTCGGGCTTCTCGGGAGCCGCTTCTATGCGGCCGCGCTCGAGGCGGGGATCGTATACGACGGGGTCCTCAACCTCGACATGATCGGCTGGTCGCCGAACGGGGAGGCGATGTCGGCGGTCATCGCCAAGCGGGCCGGCGCGACGCCGGATACGACTCTCGCGAACGCGATACAAACTGCGATCGAATCGTTCGCCCTCCCGCTCGAGACGTCGTTCCTCCTGCCGGGGGAGCCGGGCTCGAGCGATCACATCGCGTTCTGGGACGTCGGCATCCCCGCCGTGCTCTTGATCGAGGGAAAGGCCGGGAGCAGGACGCCGTACTACCATACCTGCTCGGACCAGGCGAATACCCTGAACTACGCCTATCTCGAGGTCTGCGCGAAGACCGCTCTCGGCGCGATCGCGATTCTCGCCGGGCTCATACCCGACCGGCCGCCGGGCTTCGCGCTCCTCCAGAATTACCCGAATCCCTTCAACGCGGGGACGATGCTGTCCTATTCGCTGAATGCGCCGGCGAGCGTCGAGATCGCGGTCTACGACGTTTCGGGACGCCGCGTCGCGCTCATCGAGCGATCGAGCAGGGGGCAGGGAGAGTACAGGCGCGTGTGGGACGGGAGCGACGAAGGCGGACGGCGCCTCGCGAGCGGCGTCTATTTCCTGCGCCTTCGGGCCGGCGAGGCCGAGGCGGTCAGGAAGATCGTGATTCTGCGATAGCTCCCGGAGCCCGCGAGCCTAGAGGAGATCGAGCAGCCGCGCGGCCTCCTTCTCAGTATTGTAGAAATGGGGGGCGAGCCTGATCGCTCCCGAGCGGTGGCTCGCGATGACGCGCGCCGCGCCGAGCTTCTCGTAGAGCGCTTCCGTTTTCTTCTTCGGATGGCGGAAGCATAGAATGCCCGATCGCTCGCCCTTCTCGCGGGGGCTTGTGATCAGGTACCCTCGCGAGCGTAAGCCATCCTCCAAAATCTCGGTGAGAGCGAGAATCCTGCGTTCCACGTTCGCCATCCCGATCTCGAGGAAGCGGTCGATCGAGGCGCCGAGCCCCGCGATTCCGTACAGGTTGAGCGTGCCTTCCTCGAATCTCGCCGCGTCCGGGCGGGGCGTCGGNNGCGGCGGCAGTAGAAGAACCCCGTCCCCACGGGGCCGAGGAGCCACTTGTGGCCTCCGGTCGAGAGAAAGTCTATCCCCATGGCGCGCACGTCGCACCGGAGCATGCCGAGCGACTGGATCCCGTCGACGTGAAAATAGATCCCGCGCCCGCGGCAGAAACGCCCGAGCCTCGCGAGGTCGACGCGATAGCCGTTCGAGAACTGGACGGAGCTCGCCGTCACGCAGCGCGTCCGCGCCGTGCACGCTCGCTCGAGCATCTCCGCCGTGATTCTGCCATCGCGCGGCTTCACCTTGATGACCCGCACGCCTCGTTTCTCGAGGCCGAGCCAGGGGTAGACGTTCGCGGGGAACTCGATCGAAGGCATGACGAGGTTGTCCCCGCGCTTCCAGCGAATGCCGCTCGCGGCGAGGAGCACCCCCTGCGTGGTATTCTTGACGAACGCGATCTCGTCGCTCCGGGCCCCGATGAGACGCGCGGCCGATTTCCGCGCCGCTTCGACCATGCCGAATACCTGTTCCTCGCAGAGAATGCCCTTCTCGAGGAAACCGCTCGAAACGGCGTTCATGGCCTCGAGCACGGGGGTAGAGAGCGGGCTCACCGCGGCGTGGTTGAAATAAACGTAGCGCCTCGCCGCGGGAAACTCCTTCCGGTAGCGATCCCAATCGATGTTCGCGTATTTCGTTTTCACTCGCACCTCCGTGTCGCGGACGCGTCCACTGTGGGAAAATACACGGAGCGGCGAGGTCCGAACAAGCATTAAAGAAGGTCGCCCCGGCCGTCCGGTTCTGGTATCATCGCCGTGCGCCGGAGCGGCCGGCGCGGCGGGGCGCGCGTCAGATCCGGAGGAAGCCGAGTGACATTCGCTCGAAACGCATCCATCACCTTCGCGACGAGAGCGGCGATCCTCTTGGTCGGTCTCGTGACGAGCGTTATCATGGCGCGCATGCTCGGCCCCGCGGGGAGGGGGCTCTTCTCGCTCGCGGTCGTCGCGTCGGTGATGGTTTTCAACGCGACGAATCTCGGCGTGGGCGCGGCTTCGGGGTACTATCTCGGGCGGAAGAAAACGCCCATCGCGGATTTCGCGGGCAACCTGCTCAGCCTCTCCGTCGTGATCGGCGCCGCCTCGCTCGCGCTCTCGCTTGCGCTCTCGAGCGTTCTCGTGTCGAGGTTCATCCCGTCGGTTCCGCTCTGGGCGGTCGTCGTCGCGCTCTTCGCCGTCCCGTTCTGCGGTCTCCTGTACAATTTTCAGATGCTCTTCCGGGCGAACGGCGATTTCCGGAATTTCAACGTCGTCGAGGCGCTGCAGCCGGGCTCGTTCTTCGTGCTCTTCGTCCTCGGCGCGGCGTTCGTTCCGGCGCGTCTGTTCGGAGCATCCGTCGCCGCCTTTCTGGTTTCAAACGCCGTCGGGGGGCTCGGCGCCGTGCTCCTCATGAGGCGCTTCGTGAAGTTCGGGTTCCGGTGGGACCCGGCAATCGTCAAGGGAACGCTCCGATTCGGCGTCCAGCAGAACGCCGCGGTTTTTCTCGACGTCCTCAATTACCGGTTCGACATGCTCCTCGTGAACTATTTTCTCGGTCCCGTGTACGTCGGATTCTACTCGATATCGCTCATCCTTCCCGAGAAGCTCTGGAACATTCCGAACGTCCTCTCGGCGGTGCTCCATCCGCGCGTCGCGCACGCGGGGGACGAGAACGACGCGAATCGGGACACGGCGCGGGTCTCGCGGATCACCGTTCTGATCATCGGCTCGGCGTGCGTCGCGATTCTCATTTGCGGCAGGCTGCTCATCCGGCTGCTCTATTCGGACCGGTTCCTGCCCGCCGTCACGCCGATGTTCGTTCTTCTCCCGGGCATTCTCATGATCAGCGTCGCCAAGGTGCTTACGAGCGATCTCGTCGCGCGAGGGTATCCGCGCGCGAACCTGTGGGCGGGACTCGCGGCCGTCGCGTCGAACGTGGCCTTGAACGTCGTCCTGATCCCGCGCATGCGGATCAACGGCGCGGCGCTCGCCTCGACCGTTTCGTACACGTTGTACGCCGCGGTGATCGTGATCTACTTCATGCGCGTCACCGGGGTGCGGTTCGGTTCCCTCGTCGCTCCGACCGCCGGGGACGCGAGCTATGTCGTTCGCGCCGTCGGGCGCGAGGTATCCCGCGTGTTCGCTCCGAAGGGGAAGAGGTAGACTTTCCGCGCGCGCTCTCGATCCTTCCGCGCGCGGCCGTTCATCGTTTCCGGGCTTGCACGGTGAGGTCGGAGCAGGCGAGGTCGTCGTCGGAGATGTTCTTCCAGCGCCGGGAGAGCCGCGATCGCGCGATTCCGTCAGTTCGGTCCACTCTCTTCGTTGCGACGATCTCGAACCCGTTCCTTTCAAGAAGATCGAGGTGCGCCGAGCAGGGCTGCCGGTTGATCAGGTAGGGCCGCCTGCCGACAATCGCCTTCCACAGGAATTCGGGGTACGCGCGGTATCCGTTCCACTTCTCCGCGGTGCCGTGGGACGTGAAGTCGATCTGGTGAGACATCATGCCTCCCGGCTTCAACCAGAGCGCGAGGACTCGATACGTGCTCTCGAGATCGACGACATGCTCCAGCACGGCGTGCGACACGATGGCGTCGACCGATTCCGGCTCGATCGCGCGAACGTCGAACCACGGCGCCATGTATTTGATCGTCACCCCGCCGCGCTCGGATCCCGGAGAGGCGATCGCGCTTCGTATCCGCGAGATTCTCTCGTCGGAGAGCGACGCGTCCCGGGCCTTCGACGACGCCGCGAGCTCGTCGAATATCGCGAGGTTGGAGCCGGTATCGGAGAATCGCACGACGTCGAGGGCGTAATAGCGATCGACGCCCGACAGCAGCGCGGCGAGTCCGACCCCGATGGAATCCCCCGGTCCGAGCTCGGCGAGCGTGCGGGGCATCGCGCGCATACCGCCCGAGCGCAAGAGCGCGAGATGCTTGAGCCATACCTCGAGGCAATAGGACGCGCTGTTCGTTCCGCCGGTTCGTCCCTTCGGGAGAATCCTCGCCGCGCCGGGGATGAACGTCAGAAGACCTTTGCAGACGGGCTTGATTACCATTCGTATACGGCCGCTCAGCGGAGCAGGATCATTTTCCTCGTCCGCGAGAACGATCCCGCGTCGAGGCGGTACAGNNTGAACGGATTCGGATAGTTCTGGTCGAGGACCGCTAAGGACGGAACAGTATCGCCCGCCGGAGCGAGCTCCGTCCTGTCGCAGAGAATCCAGCGGTCCGGATCGAGCTCGACGCCGAGCGCGGAGTCGGCGAGCGCGACGTGAAACTCCTCGTGCCGTTCGTCCACCCAGAAGACGGTGTCGATGATCCCCGAAACGGTCGTTATCCGGAAATCGACCGGCATCGAGTAGAGAGCGGTCTGCGCCTGGTCGACGACGATCGTCAGGTTGAACGCGTCGTTCAGTCGGTAGCACGCGCTCGAATACCGGTAGCCGAGGCGATCCGTGCGCGTGAGCCATTCGTCGAAGAACCAGGAGAGCGACTCGCCGTAGCGCGCCTCGCAGAGCGCCTTGAAGTCGTTCGTCTCCGCGACCGAGAACCGGTACCGCGGATCGGCGCAGAAATCCTCGAGGACCTGGAAGAAGGTTCTATCCCCGACGACGCGCCGCAGCATATGGAGCACCCAGGCGCCCTTGTCGTAAACGACGTTGTTGAAGTAGTACCACGGATCGGCGCTGTCGGGATCGCGGAGAATCGGCCCGTTCCAGCGGGAGGGGTGGTCCTTCGACACCATGTATGTTTCGAGCTTCTCCGGGCCCTGCAGGTGCTCGAACCAGAGCGCCTCGCAGTAGCTCGCGAACCCCTCGTTGAGCCAGATGTGCGTCCAGTCCTTGCAGGTGATCAGGTCGCCGAACCACATATGGGCGAGCTCGTGCACGAAGACCCAATCGTAGTAGTGGTTTCCCGTCACGAGCGAAGAGCCGTAGCTCGTGAGCGTCTGGTGCTCCATGCCGCCTCCGATGGGGCAGAGCGCCACGCCGTACTTCTCGGCGATGAACGGATAGAGCCCGAACGTCTCGGAAAAGAAAGCGAGCGCCGGCACCGTGATATTGAAATCGACCGTCGCCTTCGCGGCGAGAGCCGGGTAGACGTAATGAGTCACCGGCATCGTATCTCCGGGGGCGTAGACGAAACGGTCGTCGATTCTCACGTAGTTCGCCGCGGTGACCGAGGCGAGGTACGTCGTCATCGGATAGTCCTCGCGCCAGTGGTAACGGCGGTAGGGCGCGCTCCATCGCGTCACGTCGGTGTACCCGAGGTACGTGCCGTTCGACGCGGCGAAGAGGGGAACGGGCACGGAAAAATAGAGATCGAACGTGGCCTTGTCGTCCGGATAATCCTTGCAGGGCCACCACGCCCTCGCCGACCACGGCTCGCTCAGGGAATAGATGACCGGGTAGCCGGCGGCGCTGGAGAAAAAGAGGCCGGGATCGGCCGCGAGGCCCGGGTTTCCGCTGTAGAGTATCTCGATTTCGACCGTATCTCCCGGGAAGACGCCCGCGGGAAAATCGATCGCGACGAGGCCGGTCGAACGGGTCCATTCGAGGGTATCGCCGGGGGCGCTGCGCACGCCCGATATCGCGAGCGCGTCGTCCGCGTCGATCTCGACGAGGCCGAGCGTCCCCGCGACCGGCGTGATCCTCGCCGTGACGCTTCCCTGGACGACCCACGTGGTCGGATTGATCGCGACGTCGATCGTGTAATGGACGACGTCGTAGAGGAGCTGGCTCGGCCTCGGCTGCGGCGCGAGGAAAGGCCGGAGCGGGGAAGAGCGCTGCGCCCGCGCGATCTCCATTTTTCTGAGAATATCGCCGTGGATCCTCTCGAACGGGGATTGAGCGGCGGCCGGTATTGCGACGGCAAGAAGGCCGCAGGCGAAAACAAGCTTTCTCAACATCGGCTGTCTCCTTGAAATCAATTGTCTTACAAGTAATCATAGCATTTTCGGGAAGCTTTGACAAATCCTGGTTTCGTGCATTAGGATATACGGCTATGGAAGCTCAAGGGCTCGCGACCGCCGGGAAAAAGAGTCTATGGAACGCGGGACCGCTCTGGTTGGCTCCGCTCGTCGTCCTTGTCGCCCTCGGCCTGGCGCTGTCGTTTCTCGTGTACCGGGCGTCGGGTGGAAGAGAGATAGCCGACGATACGGGGATGCTCGTTCGGTTCGCGCGGGAGCCGTTCGTTCTCTGGGGGAATTACGGGGCCGCGGGCCTGAGAGGCATGTGGGGATCCTTTCCGCCGCTCCTGCCGCTTTTGTTCGGCGCGCTCGTGCGTCCGTGGCTCGAGATCGCTCCGGAATTCTGGGGATTTCGTCTCGGCATCCTGACGTGGAGCGTCGTCGTTCTCCTGGCGCTGCATTTCGCCCTTAAACGCGAAGACGGCGTATCGGAGGGGCGGAGACGATTCGCGCTCCTCCTGTTCGCGGTTCTGCCCTCCGTGCTCGGGGCGATCGCCTTTATTCCCCAGGAAGAGATCTATGTTTCTCTCTTTTGCCTCGCCCTCTACGCAGCCGCCGCGAAAGGCAGATGGAATCTCGTATTCATCCTGCTTGTCCTCTCGGCGTTTGCGGCGAAATACTTCCTGCTCGCTCTCGCCGTCCCGCTCGCGTTCAAGTCGGACGCTCCGATCAGGAAGCTCGCGTTGTGGGGAGGCACGATCTTCGTTCTCCTCGCCGCGTACGTGTGGTACCACCAAGCGCTCTTCGGGTTGACGCCGATCATCGGCCATATCGTCGATCCGAGCGGATCGATCTCGATCTGGGCGCTGATCTGGCACCTGGGTGTCGTGATGGATCCGAAGCTCGCGGGATCGCTCTCGCTTGCGCTCGTCGCCGCCCTGGTGCTCGGTTTCTGNNTATATCGCGCTTCTCGGTCTCTCGATCACGGTTCCCGCGTACATTCTCTGGAACGTTCCCCTCGTGCTGATCTGCATCGCTCTCATGCGCGTGCGCAGGCAGGTCGTATGCGCCGTCGCGCTCCTCTTCCTCTGGGGCGTCGGGGAATGGGGCGCGAACTTCTTCAGGGGAGTGAAGTTCGCGCTCGATACCGACCGCCCCGAAGGTAAGGAGGCTCTCGCGAAGCTCGCCGAAAGATTCCTCGGAGCCGGGTTTCCCTACCACGCCGCGCACATCGCGTGCATCGGTCTCGTGCTCGCGAGCGGCGTCGCCCAGATCTGTCTCCTGTGGGCGGCGGGGAAGGAACGGAGAGCTCACCCTTGTTGAGACGGCTCCGACCGCGCCGGGCGGGTTCCGTTTCCCGCGGGCGGCGCCTCCGCAGCCGTTGCTTTGGAAGCGAGGAGCAGGCCATCGATACCGACGACAAGAAGCGACTGACGGGCAACTTCGCATCCCTGTCGGTGCTGCAGATAGCCAACTATGTTCTCCCTTTCATCACGGTTCCGTACCTGACGAGGGTGTTGGGACCCTCCAACTACGGCCTGATAGGTTTTGCCGCCGCATTGATCAATTACTTCACCATACTGACGGGATACGGCTTCAACCTCTCGGCCACGAAGGAGATTTCCCTCAAGAGAGACGACCGGGAGAGGATATCCAGAATATTCAGCTCGGTGATGATCATCAAACTCGCGCTCCTCGCGCTGAGCCTGATCCTCGTGCTCGTCATCGTCTACTCGTTCGGCAAATTCAGGGCGGACGCGGCCGTCTATCTAATATCCTTCGGGTTTGTCGTCGGCAACGCGCTGTTTCCCGTGTGGCTTTTCCAGGGCATGGAACGCATGAAGTACATCACGTATATCAACCTCGCCGGCCGCGTCGCGCTCACCGCCGCGGTCTTCGTCTTCATATCGAAGCAGGGCGACTATACGTTGTACGTGATCCTGAGCTCGGTGACCGCGGTGCTGGTCGGCGTCGCGAGCCTCGCGTGCGCCCTGAAGGTATTCAAGCTCAGATTCGTGGTCCCGACCTTCGACGAGCTGCGGAGACAGGCGATCGAGGGATGGTACGTCTTTATCTCTTCGATCAGCATCGTTCTCTACACGTCGTCGACCACGTTCATACTCGGCCTGTTCACGAACAACACCGTCGTGGGATATTTCACCGGGGCCGACAAGATACGGCAGGCCGTTCAGGGGCT
>JAFNGP010000116.1:2556-7808 GCA_017885175.1 bacterium | reverse complement strand
GTGCGGCGACTTCGTGCGGGCGAGCGCGCGGAGCACCTCTATCAGCTTGACGCATCCGGCCCGAGCGTCCCACGCCTTCGCCATGTAGGAGCGCCCCCCTTCGAGAATCGCGAAGGGAAGGCAGGGCGCGACGGGATCCCCCGGACAGATCCCGAGCGATTCGGGGCTCTTCTTCCCGAAGAGCCCGACGTCGATGTAGAGATCCTTCGACTTGAAGGGACCCTTGCGCTCCTCCTCCTCCATCTCGTACGGATTCTTCGTCGCGATGACCCCGCGCACTTCCCCTTTCGCGGTGCGTATCTTCACGGGGAGCCCGATCATGCGCGGATACCACCATCCGCCGAGCGGGTTGAACCGCACGAACGATCCCGAGAAATGGGACACCATGAATCCGACCTCGTCCATGTGCGCGGCGAGCATGATCCGCGGGCGCTCCGCGCGGCCCTTGAGCCGCGCGATGCACGAGCCGAGGCGGTCCTTCTCGATGACGGCGATCGGGGCGAGATGACGCTCCATAAGAGCGAAAATCTCCCCCTCGAAACCCGGCACGCCGGTCGCTTCGGTGAATTCCTTCATCAAGATTTCAATTCGATCCATCACCCGCTCCTTATTCTTTTTTTCTTCTCGCCGCCGCGGCGCTCACGATGCGCTCGACGAGCTCGTCGAAACCTAGACCGGCGGCCTTCCCCGCCATGGGAACGAGACTGAGCTCCGTCATCCCGGGGAGCGTGTTGACCTCGAGGCAGTACGGCTCTCCGTCCCCGGACAGCCTGAAATCGACCCTCGCGTAATCCCTGCAGGCGAGCGCCCGATAGGCGAGCGCCGCCTCGCGCCGGACGCGCTCCGACGTTTTCGCGTCGAGCTCCGCCGGGGCGACGTAACGGCTCGACCCTTTCGTATATTTCCGTTTGTAGTCGTAGAAGCCCCCCTCGGGGATGATCTCGACGAGGGGAAGCGATTCCCCCCCGAGAATCGCCGCCGTGATCTCGCGTCCCGGGACATATCGCTCGACGACGCACTCGTCGCCGAAGCGCCCCGCGAGCCGCAGCGCCTCGTCGAGATCCTCTACGCGGGGAACGAACGAGAATCCGACGCTCGAGCCCTGGCAGTTGGGCTTCACGACGGCGGGATAGCCGAACGAGCGCGCGACCGCCGCTCCCGCTCCCGCGCGCTCCGTCTCCGACGACGCGTCGACGAGCAGATGCGGGGCGGTCTGAACCTTCGCCTCGCGGAAGAGCGCCTTCGAGCGGTCCTTGTTCATCGCGAGCGCGCTCGCGAGTATTCCCGAGCCGGTGTAGACGATCCCGGCGGTCTCGAGGAGCGCCTGGATCGTGCCGTCCTCTCCCGCGCCCCCGTGCAGCGCGACGAAGACCACATCCGCCGCGCGGACCGGTTTCGCGTTCAGCCACGCGAAGGTTTCGTCGGCCGAGAGCGGCGCGACATCGCCGGGCGGACATTCGCCGATCTTCGCCGCTCGCGGTTCCGCGGTCGAACCGGCCGGAAGCGCCGGGTCGATCGCATGGACTTCGTGCCCTCTTGCGCGCAGCGCTTTCAGGATCGCGGCGCCGCTCGCGAGCGAGACGTCACGCTCCGGCGAATCCCCGCCGAGGAGCACCGTCACCTTCATTTCCGCACCTTCGCCTCTCTTGCGCCCCTCACGGCGTCTCCGCTCCGGCGAGCGCGCTCCGGATCGCCCTCAGCACGCTCTCCTTGCCGCGGATCTCCATGACCCGCGAAAGATCGGGACCGTGGAGGGATCCCGTGACGGCCGCGCGTAGCGGCATGTAGAGCGCCTTGCCCTTGACGCCGAGCCGTGTTCCCAATTCCTTGATGCGCCCGCCGAGCGACGCCGCGCTCCACTCCTCGCATTCGCCCAGGGAGACGAGGCTCGCCGAGAGGAGCTCCCGCGCTCCCGCGACGGCCTCGCGCGCATCTCCGGCGAGCGCGGGAATTCCCGGCCTGAAAGGCGCTATCTCCTCCTCGATTCTCGAAAAGCTCGGGAGATTCTCCGCCAGTATCTCGAATATCTCCGCGAGCCGCTCGCGCGGGTAGGCATCCTTCACGTCCTGGGGAAAATGGGGAAGCGCGTCGTCGAGGTAGCGCCGGGCGCCGAGCGATTTCACGTACTGGGAGGAAAACCAGTTCAGCTTCACCTCGTCGAAGATGCTCGGCGACGGCGACACGCGATCGAGCCTGAATTTCTCGACGAGCTCGCCGAGGGAAAGCATCTCGCGGTCCCCGGGCGGCGACCAGCCGAGAAACGCGAGGTAGTTGATTATCGCTTCCGCCGGATAGCCCCGCGCGTGGAAGTCCCCGACGTTCGGAGCCCCGTGGCGCTTGCTCAGTTTCGAGCGGTCGAGGCCGAGAATGAGCGGGATGTGGGCGAATCGCGGCGGCTCGAGGCCGAGCGCCTCGTAGATCATGATCTGGCGCACCGTGTTCGAGAGATGCTCCTCCCCCCGGATCACGTGCGTGATCTCCATGGCCGCGTCGTCCGTCGCCGCGGCGAAATTGTAGGTGGGAAGCCCGTTCGAGCGCATGATGACGAAATCGCCGACCATCCCGGAGGGAAAAACGACCTCGCCCCGAAGCAAATCGTCGAGCCGCCGCTCGGAGTCCGGGGGAACGATGAAACGCACGCTCTCCGCTCTCCCCTCGGCGCGCCTGCGCGCGCGTTCGTCGCCGCTCAGGCGCCGGCACGTTCCGTCGTACTGGGGCGGGAGGTTCGCGCGGCGGCGCTCCTCCTTCTTGCTCTCGAGCTCCTCGTCCGTGCAGAAGCAGGGGTAGGCCCTTCCCTCCGCGACGAGCCGCTCCGCCCCCGCGCGATACAGCGCGACGCGCTCGGACTGCCGGTACGGCCCGAACGCTCCGCCCCGATCCGGCCCCTCGTCCCAGGCGAGACCGAGCCACATGAGATCGTCGAGAATCCCGGACTCGAGCTCGCCGCTCGATCGCTCGACGTCCGTATCCTCGATGCGCAGGATGAATCGCCCGCCCTCATGGCGCGCGAAAAGCCAGTTGAAAAGCGCGGTCCGCGCTCCTCCGACGTGGAGGTGCCCCGTCGGGCTCGGCGCGAACCGTACGCGAACTTCTTTCACGCGAGAACCCTTTCCCCGTCGTCCCGGGCGGAATCGTCACTCGACCTTTTCGAGAAGCACGATCGCCTCGGCCGCGATCGCGCGCTTCTCGCCCACGGGGCCGAGCCCTTCTCCCCGGGTCGCCTTTATCGAAATGTCCGCCGCGTCGACGCCGAGCGCCGCGGCGATCGAGCGCGCCATCGCCGCGCGGTGCGGCGCGAGCCTCGGCTCCTCGGCGTTCACCACGCAGTCGGCGTTCACGAGGGCGTAGCCCGAGCGCTCGACCATCCCGGCGACCGCGCCGAGGATCTTCGTGCTCGCGGCGTCCTTCCACTCGGGCGTCTCGGGGAAATGCTCGCCGAGGTCGCCGAGATTCAGCGCGCCGAGAAGCGCGTCGCACAGGGCGTGGATCAGGGCGTCCGCGTCGGAATGCCCCGCGAGCCCCGCGCCGTGCGCGATTCGCACGCCCCCGAGGACGAGCGGCCTTCCCTCGACGAGCGGATGGATATCGTAGCCGATCCCTACCCTGAACGATCCGTGCGTTTTTTTCAATGGAGCCTCGCTGGAGCCGGCGTCATGAATCCCCCGCGCACGGGGGAAGAACGAGCTTTCGTCCCGAAAGGAAGCTCCCCATGATCTCGAGGTCTTCCTTCACGGTGACCTTGATGTTCCACACCTCTCCCTCGACGACCTTCACGGGGAATCCGGCGGAGAGGACGAGCGAGCTCTCGTCCGTCGCGGCGCGGATCGCGTCTCCCGCGGCGCCGAACGCCTTCGAGAGGACGTCGAACGTGAACGCCTGCGGCGTCTGTATCCCGACGACGCGCTCGCGCGGGACGATCCCCTCGAGCGTGTCGTCCCTGAGCCGCCCGAGGGTCGCGGTCACGCCGAGAGCGGGAACCGCCGCGCCGTGCGCGCGGGCCGCGTCGACGACGCGCCCGACGAGCCCGACCGAAACGATCGGCCTGCACGCGTCGTGCACGATCACCAGGTCCGCGCGAGCGACCGACGCGAGACCGATGGCGACCGATTCCTGTCTCGTCTCGCCCCCGACGACGACCGCGTGCGGCACGCCGGGCACTTCGGCCTTGAGCTCTTTTTCCGCCTCATCTTCCCATCCCGCCGGGACCATCACGGCGTAGCGCGTTATGCCTCCCCACGCGTTCAACGCGCGGAGCGACCACGCGAGCAGCGGCCTTCCCTCGACCGGATAGAAGCTCTTCGGCATCTCGCGCCCGAAACGCACGCCTCTGCCCGCCGCCGCGACGAGACATACGATCTCTTCTTTCATCCGAAGAACTTCCCTTCCGTCGTCAGAATATNNAGGGCGCGGTCGCTCATGAGAGCGCCGAGCGTGTTGTCGTTCTTCTGCATGCCGTTCGTGATGCCGGCGAGCGTGTCGGTGATGGCGCGCATGCGCCGCACGAGCTCGGGAAAATCCTTGCTCGCCTCGGCGAACGAGGTCATCACGGTGTCGATGTTTCCCGAATTCCTCGCGAGGAGCTTGTCCATCGTCTCCGCCGAACGCCGGAACGACCGGACCCCCGCCTCGAGGCCCGGGGCGTCGCGCTCGATGAGCGTGCGGAGCCGCCCGCTGACTTCGGTGAGATTCTCGACGATCGCCTTGAGCTTGTCGCCCTGGGTGAGGGTGCCGGCGATCCGCTGCATATCCTTCGTGAGCTGGGTGAGCTCGTCCATGATGCCGCCGAGGAAGGCGAGCGCCTCNNTTCCGAGAAGCACCGTGATGATGCGCTCTCCCATGATCCCGACGGTCTGGAGAACGATGCGCGAATCGTCGGGAATCTTTGCCTGCTTGCTGATATCCATCGTGAGGAACACGTCCTTGTCGCGCAGCTGCACGCGTTTCACGCTCCCCATCTCGACTCCGTTCAGATTGACCTTGTCCCCGGGGCTGATGCCGCCGACCATCGGAAAAACGGCGTGGATCTGGTAATTGCCGTGCCCCACCTTGAAGCCCTGGAACCACATGAGTCCGACGATGAGAATGAGAGAGGCTATGAAGATGGTGAATCCGACCCTGATCTCGAGCGATTTGTACTCCATCGATTTTTCCGCCGTTCCGCTTCAGATCGGTTTGATGGGGCCCTCGGCCCTTCCCTCGACGAACTGCCGGATCACCGGATCGTCCGTTCGGCGAACCTCGTCCGGCGTGCC
>JAFNGP010000116.1:0-2499 GCA_017885175.1 bacterium | reverse complement strand
CCCGTCGTCGGCTCGTCGTAGAGCACCACCTGGGGGTTCATCACGACGGCGCGCGCGAGGCCGACCCGTTTCTTCATCCCCCCGCTCATCTCCGCCGGATACTGGTCCTGGACGCCGGTCAATCCGACGAGCTCGAGCTTTCCGCCGACGACCCGCGCGATCTCGTCGTCGCTCATGCCCGAATGCTTCCGCAGCGGAAGGGCCACGTTTTCGCCGACCGTCATCGAGTCGAAAAGCGCGGAACCCTGGAAAAGCATACCAAAGTGCATGCGCATTTGGAACAGCTTTTTCCGGTCGAACCGGGTCATATCCTCGCCCTCGAACAGGATTTCCCCCGCGTCGGGCCGCACGAGCCCGGTGATGTGCTTGAGGAGCACGCTCTTTCCGCAGCCGCTCCGTCCGATGACGACGAGCGTCTCCCCCCGCACGATGTCGAGGTCGAGCGAATCGAGCACCAGCTTGGGGCCGAACGATTTTCTCAGGCCGCGGATTCCAATGATTGCTTCGTTGCCGCTATGCTCCAAACCGGGCCTCCTATGAAGAGGGCGCGAAGAGAATGCGGAAGATGAAGGACGCGAGCAAATAGTTCGAAACGAGGATAAGGAGGCACGCGGAAACGACCGCCTTCATCGTCGAGCGCCCCACGCCCTCCGCCCCGCCCCTCGTCTCGAAGCCGTGATAGCATCCCATGAGCGCGATGATGAAGCCGAAAACGAAGGTTTTCATGAGCCCGCCGGCCATATCCTGCGTCCGGAACAGAAGCTTGAGGCCGCTCCCGAACGCATTGAACCCGACGTGGAGCGAAACGTTCGCGACGACCATGGCGCCGAGAATCGCGAGGAAATCGGAAAAGATCGTAAGAATGGGGAGCATGAACGTCGCTCCGACGATCCGCGGCATCACGAGATTCTCGACCGGATCGATCGCGATCATCTCCATCGCGTCGATCTGCTCGGTGACCTTCATCGTCCCGAGCTCCGCGGCGATGGAGGCGCTCACGCGTCCCCCGACGACGAGCGCGGTGAGCACGGGGCCGAGCTCGAGAATGACCGATTTGCCGACGACCGTTCCGATGTACTTGAGCGGCACGTATCCGTGGAATTGATACGCCGCCTGAACCGCGGTCACCGCGCCGACGAAGAGCGAGGTCACGAGCACGAGCGGGATCGAGCCGATCCCGATCCGGTCCATCTGTTGAAGGATGCCCCTGGCGTTCGCGAATGCGCGGGGGATCGTCTGGAACACGCGCCCGATGAGAATGAACATCCCGCCCGTATCCTGGAGGAACTCGAGAAAGAATCTGCCGAGAATAACGAACGGCGCCACCTAGAACACCTCCGGCTGCGCTCCGACGCCGGCCTGCGCCGCCGAATGGAAGCGCGTGTACGTCTTCTCGAAGACGAGCGGAACCATTCCGGTGGGACCGTTCCGCTGCTTCCCGATAATGAGCTCGGCCTTCCCCTGCTTGTCGGGATCGTCCGGATCGTAGAGCTCCGCCCGGTAGAGGAAGAGGACGAGGTCCGCGTCCTGCTCGATGGCGCCCGACTCGCGAAGATCCGAGAGCATCGGCCGCCGGTCCCCGCCCCGCGCCTCGACGGCGCGCGAGAGCTGCGAAAGGGCGATGATGGGTATCGAGAGCTCCTTGGCGAGCGCCTTGAGCGAACGCGAGATCGAGGATATCTCCTGCTGCCGGTTCTCGGACCGCTCGCTGCAGCGGGCGAGCTGGAGATAGTCGATGACAATGAGCGCGACGTCGTGTTCCGACTTGAGCCTGCGCGAGCGGGCGCGCATGTCGAGGGTCGAGATCGCCGGGGTGTCGTCGATGAAGATCGGCGCCTCGGAAAGGAGCCCCGCCGCGTTCGTAAGGCGCTCGATGTCCTTCGACGTGGTGAATCCGCTGCGCACCTTCTGCGCGTCGACCTGTCCCTCGGAGCAGAGGAGCCGCTGGACGAGGAGCTCCTTCGACATCTCGAGGCTGAAGATCGCGACCGGTTTGCGTTCGATGAGCCCGACGTGCTGCGCGATGTTGAGCGCGAAGCTCGTCTTGCCCATCGAGGGGCGCCCCGCGATGATGACCATATCGCTCGGGTGGAACCCGGCGGTGTACTTGTCGAGATCGATGAAGCCGCTCGCGAGCCCCGTGACGCTTACCCGCGTCTCGTGCACCCGCTGGATCTCCTCGAACCGCTCCTTGAGGACGTCCTTGATGTGCACGAACCCCTGGCTCACCCGCGACTCGGATATCTTGAATATTTTCTGCTCCGCGGCGTCGAGGATGGCGTCCGCCTCGCGGCTCGCCGCGTAGGCGTCCTCGGCGATGTCGGTCGACGCGCGGATGAGCTGGCGGAGTATGTACTTGTCGAGAACGATGCGCGCGTAGTGCTCGATGTTCGCCGCGCTCGGCGTCGAGTCGACGAGGTCGGTAAGCGCGGCGATGCCGCCCACCGCGTCGAGATCCCCCGCCTTTCCGAGCTCCTCCGAGAGCGTCATGACGTCGAT
>JAFNGP010000115.1:12498-13987 GCA_017885175.1 bacterium | reverse complement strand
GAATCGAACCGCGGGCTGTGCGAGTTCTTCGCGGGCCGCCTCGACGAGGCGAAGAGGCGCCTCAAGGCCGCGAACCGCGCGAAGCGCCAGGGTTGCCCGAACCTCGGCGCCATCTACACCGCGAAAATCAAATCGGAGGAGATTCCCCCCGAGTGCACGTATCAGATCGGCTCGCAGGTGACCCTGCGCGGCGCGCTCGGCGACGCCCTGAACCATCTCAACAAGGCCTCGGGCGGCGCCTTCGTCGGCGCATCGGCGGACCTGCTCGAATCGACGAGCATCTCCAACCTCGCGAAGGGTTTCCCCGAGGGGCTCTACAACGCGGTCACGAATCCGAACGCGCGCCTCATCGCGTGCGGCGGCATCTGCGAGGACGCGATGGGCGCATTCATGGCCGGGGTCGCCTCGTACGGCACGAACGTCGGCGCGGGCTCATCCTACGGCGCCTTCATCGCCGCTCTCCAGCACATAGCGGCGCGGCTCCACGGCATCGGCCAGCAGGCGCGATTCCACACCTTCGGGGCGCCGCACAATCCATTTATCATCATCTGCGGTCACGCGGGGCTCAAGACCGGCGAGGACGGACCCACGCACGCCGACCCGCAGCCGCTTCAGCTCTTCCAGGAGAACTTCCCCGACAACATCATGATCACGCTCACGCCGTGGGATCCGCAGGAGCTCTACCCGCTGACGGTCGAGGCGCTGAAAAAGCGGCCCGCCGTCATCGCTCCCTTCGTCACGCGCCCGAACGAGACGGTCATGGATCGCGCGAAGCTCCGAGTGCCGCCGGCGACGGCGGCCGTGAAGGGCGTCTACGCGCTCCGCAAGGCCGTGAAGTCGGCGAAGAAGCCGTATCACGGCACGCTCGTTCTCCAGGGAAGCGGCACGACGTGCACGTTCATGGCCGACGTGCTCCCGAAGATCGACGATGCGAAGCTCAATATGAACATCTACTACGTGTCGAGCGCCGAGCTCTTCTCGATGCTCCCCGCCGCCGAACAGGAGAAGATATTCCCGGCGGCGCTCATGGCCGAGGCGATGGGGATCACCGGATACACGCTCTCGACCATGTATCGCTGGATCACGTCGAAGGAAGGGCGCAAGCGCACGCTCCACGCCTTCGTGAAGGGGCACTTCCTCGGAAGCGGCCAGGCCAACAAGGTGCTCGAGGAGGCCGGCCTCGACGGCGCGGGACAGTGGAAGGCCGTCAAGAGCTACGCGCAGGCGATGGCGCGCCGGGCGAAGTAAGGCGCCGCGGCGTCACCCCGAATAGCGGGTGACGCTGATNNGAGCACGCGCGGGGTAGAATCAGCGCCAGGACCCGCGTATCGAGCGTGCACGTAACGCAAAAAGAGAGCCGGAGCGTTCAGCCCCGGCTCTCTTTTCATGCCCGCTGCGAGCGTTCGCTAGCGCTTGTCTATCTGCGGCTCGTAGTCGAAGACTTTCCCTTTCTTCGCGACCTTGTCCGTGAGGAACTCGATCGCCTTCT
>JAFNGP010000115.1:12230-12452 GCA_017885175.1 bacterium | reverse complement strand
CGATCACGAATCCGAGGGTCGGCACGCCGATGAGCGTTCCGAGGCCGCGCTCCTTCATCGCGCTCGGGAAGACCTCGGCGTCGGAGTAGGAGTATTCGTTGATGAGCACCGCGATGTCGCCCAT
The DNA here is from genome assembly GCA_017885175.1 of bacterium. Lineage (GTDB taxonomy): Bacteria > Krumholzibacteriota > Krumholzibacteriia > Krumholzibacteriales > Krumholzibacteriaceae > SSS58A. Next base: position 12,328 of record JAFNGP010000115.1, on the reverse strand, counting down.
GAACACCTCGGTCGGACGCGGCTCCGGAGACTGGTTGCGCGTCCGCTCGATCTGGTACGGCCGCCGCTCGAGGTAGTCGATGATCCGCTCGTCGATGC
>JAFNGP010000115.1:0-12210 GCA_017885175.1 bacterium | reverse complement strand
TCTGCATGTCGGCGAGATGCATGTACCCGATCCGGCCGCCGCTCTTCTTGTCGACGAATTTCTCGTTGCCGAGGGCCCAGTCGTTGTACTGGAGCTTCGTGTCGTAGAAAAGCGGCAGGAAGGTCGTTTCGATCGCGCCCTTCAGCTCCGGTTTCACGTTCGTCTTGATCGTGATCTTGTTCGCCGTCTTGTCCACGAGGTACTGGTGGAAATTCTCGAAGGGCTTGAGCTCGTATCCGTCGATCGCGAGCAGATAATCCCCCTCCTTCACCTTCACGTAGTCGTTATCGAGAGGCGAACGGTCCGTGCTCGAAATCGAGGCCTTGTCCCCGGGGTAGATCCTGACGATGCGCGGATAGCCGGTCTTCTCGTCGAGCTCGATCTTGGCGCCGAGGTGCGCCATCGAAGCCACGGGGGGCGCCGTCTCGTCGCCGCCGCTCGCTCCCTGGTGCGACGCGTTGAGCTCGCCGACCATCTCGTTGAGGAGCGTGTTGAGCTCGCTTCTCGTCTGCACGTACGGGACCAGGCTTCCGTAGTATTCCTTGACCCCGTCCCAATCGACGCCGTGAAGCTTCGGATCGTAGAAGAGGTACTTCACCATGCGCCACGATTCGTTGAAAATCTGCTGCCACTCGGCCTGGCGGTCGAGCTTCATGCGGGTGCGCTTCGCGAAGTCGTACTTCTCCTTCGTCTCTTCGGTATCGGAATCGGCTTTCTTCGCCGCCGGCATCTTGCCTCCGGCCTTCACGAAGCTGAAGGAGCTCCCGTCCCAGATGACGAGCTTTTCCTTGTTCGCGGCGATGCCGTAGGTGACGATGGACGAGGCGATCTTCTCGCTCTTCACCTTTTCCACGTTGAACATGTAGAGATCGTAGCTGGGCCTGAACATCATCCTCCGCGCACCCTGCACGAGATAGTAGTAATACTTCTCGGTGGCCTGGATATTGTGCATGCCGAGCCCGGCCACCTTCGGAAGGCGCCGGATCCTGCTCTCGATGTTCGTGAAGTCGATCTTTACGACGACCTTTTCCTTCTTCGCCTCCGCGTCCTTCCCCTTCCTCCCTTTCCCCTTGCCGGTTTCCTCATCCCCCGCGGTCTCTTCCTTGTCGGCGTCATCGCCGTTCTCGGAGGTGGTATCCGTCACGCCCGTTTCCTCGTCGTCCTTGAACTCGAACGGCGCCGTGTCCTCGGGGAGAAGGCTCAGGCGGGCGAGCGCGGGCGAATCGTTGATGCGCGCCGTCATGAGAAGAAGATACTTTCCGTCCGGCGTGAAGACCGGCTCCCAGTCGTCGCCGAGGTCGGTCGTGATCTGGTGGTTTTCCCCCGTCTTCACGTTATAGATGAATACGTCGCGGTTGCGGTTGCGCGTCGGGAAGTCGTACGCGATCCAGGCGCCGTCCGGCGCCCACGAATAGCTCGTTATATCGCCGTGCTCGTTCTTGGCGACGAGCTTGGGATCGCCGCCGTCTTTGTCGAGAAGGTAGAGCGCGTTCTCCTCGGTCGTAAAGGCCATCCTGTCGCTCAGGGGAGACCAGGCGAGACCGGTCTTGAAATGCCCGGTCGAGGTGAGCTTCTTCTCTTTTTCCTTCCCCATCTGGTCGATGAGATAGACCTCGTCGTCGCCGGTTTTGTCCGAGACGTACGCGATCCACTTGCCGTCGGGAGACCACGACGGGCTCGCGTCGCGCGCGCCTGAGGATTGGGTGAGGTTCCGCACGTCGCCGTGCTCCTCGGGTATCGTGTAGAGATCGCCCCGGGCCTCGAAAACGACTCTCTTCGCCGACGGCGACACGTCGAAGCTGTTGAGGTATCCGACCGGGCTCACGTAGCTCACCATGTCGGTCCGCGCGTCGAGCGGCGCGGAGACGACGACCTCGCGGCAATCGCCCTTCGCCGTGTCGAGCACGTAGAGCCGCGCCTCGCGCTCGAAGACTATTCTTCCGCCGTCCGCGCTCATCGAGGGCCACGTGACGCCGCGCTTGTCGAACTTCGTGATCTGCTTCGTTTCCTTCGTGCCCAAATCGTAATAGTAGATGTTGTTCACGTCCCCCGCGCGGTCGGAGGCGAAATAGATTCGGTCGCCCGTCCACATCGGCCAGGTGTCGTTGCCTTCCCAGGCCGTGATCTTCGTAAAGGTGTCCGCCTTGAAATCGTAGATCCAGATATCCTGATTTGCGCTCCCTTTGTAGCGCTTCCACCACCAGAACGAATCGGAGCTGCGGTTAAAGGCGAGCTTCGAGCCGTCCGGGGAGTAGCTTGCGAAGCTTCCCTTGCCGATCGGGAGCTCGACGGGGAGCCCGCCCGCGACCGGCACGCGGAAGAACTTCTTGAAGAAGCGAACGAACGATTCCTGCGTGGAGGAGTAGACGATGCTCTTCCCGTCGCGCGTCCAGCAGGCGGGGCTGCCCCCCGCGGCGTTGAAGGTGAGCTGCACCGGCTCGGCCGTCCCCTCGGCGGGGATCACGCAGACGCTGTTCGAACGGGCGTTCATATCGCCCGAAAAGGCGATCCACTTCCCGTCGGGAGAGAACTTCGCGTTGTCCTCGGTTCCCTCGTGCACGGTGATGCGTCTCGCCGGACCGCCTTCTTCGCTCACCATCCAGAGGTCTCCCGCCCACGTGAAAACGATCCGTCCGTTATTGATGTCTGGGCGGCGCATGAGCCGTATCGGCTCGTTACCCGCGCTCGAGACGCTCTCGCGCGCCGACGAGGCGAGAAAGGCGCACGCGACCACGAGCGAAAAAAGAACGGTCTTTCTCATCACGAACCCTTCTTTCAAATCAGCCACACTTCCATGAATTAATATATATCCTGCTTGAAACCTACCACGCAGCGCGCGAAATCGCAAGAGCCGAGGGGGTGAAGAGGGGAAGNNGATGACCATCTTCCGGGTCATTTCTCCCGAGCTCGTCGAGAGCTTGTAGAAATAGACGCCGGTCGCGAGCTTATCCGCGTTGAACGTTACCGTGTGATTGCCTGCCTTGAGATTCTCGTCCATAACCGTCGCGACGAGCCTGCCGCTGACGTCATAGACGTTGAGGCCGACATGGCCGTCCTTCGCGATCGCAAACTGGATCGTCGTGGACGGATTGAACGGGTTCGGATAGTTCTGGTTCAGCGCGAACGGCAGCTTCGGGGCGTCGGCGCCCGTCACCGCCGCGTCGGTGCGGCTGTAGACGTTGGAATAATGACAGCCGACCCAGAGAACGCCGGCCGGTCCCTGGAAGTGAACCGCCAGGACGTCATACGTCGATACGATGGGCGTCACGTCGGCGTTCGTCCAGTTCGCGCCGCCGTCCGTCGAGTAGTAGAGGAGCTGATCGACGCCCGACACCCACAACCGATTCGGCGTGTTGACCTCGATATCGAGCAGGTTCTTCGTACCCCACGGAACGGTCTGCACGAGCCAGTTCGCTCCGCCGTCGATCGTCTTGACGAGCGTTCCGTTGTCGCCGACGGCGTAGCCCGTCGTCGAGTTGATCATGACCACTTCTTCGAGGTCGAGGGTGCCCGTCACGATATTCTCGGTCGCGAGCGGCCAGGTCACGCCGCCGTCCGTCGTGTAACGGATATAGTTGTCGTCTCCGACGACGACGCCGACTTTGCGGTTGGTCGGCGCGAAATCGATGCCGTTCCACTGCATGTTCGTTCCCGGAAGGCTCGGAGGAACGATCTCGGTGAGGGTGACTCCGCCGTCGACCGTCTTCCAGATGACCTCGTCCCGGTTGTTGCCGATGGCCTTGTGGCCGACGACGAAGCCGGTATCCGGATGGAACCAGTACATGCTCATGTACGCATCGGCGAGCGAATTCGAGTGAAAGAGCTCCGTCCAGCTCTTCCCGCCGTTGTACGACTTGCAGAGGTATTTGTTGCCGCCGCTCAAGTAGATTATGTCGTTGTACGTCGAATCCCTGACCACTCCCCCGGAGGGGTTATCCGGATTGATGACGTAATCGAGGTCGCCGATGGTCGTCGGGCCCCAGCTGTTGGGGGCCGCCATCATGTACCGGTGCGTGCCGGCGGCGAGATCGAAGAGAAGCAGCGCGCCGCCCGCGCCGGCACCCAGGATCTTGTTCATGCCCAGATCGGCGAAATCCTGAATCCCCTGGAACGGCATGCCCCCGTCGTACGCAAATGTCCAGGTGGTTCCGCGGTCGCTCGAGAGCGCGATGAGCCCCGCGTCTCCCACGGCGACGACCTTGTTCGTGCCGGGCAGCACGCAGGCGTCCTGGATGGCCTCTCCGTAGAACGCGGGATACCTCGTCCAGGTGGTCAAGCCCGCGCCCGTGCCGTGAATAGAGATGCCGGAGGACTGGGTTCCGCCGCCGACGAGCATGGCCTCGCCGTCGCCGAACAGGGCGAAGCCGTAGCCGTAGCTGTAGGTAGCCCACGGATAGCTCGTGTTCGGGCTGCCGAAGTTCACGCCGTTGTCCGTCGAAACGAGGATGATAGTCGGCTGCGGGCCGACACTCGATCCCCAGCCGCCGGCGACCGCTGTCGTCGCGTTGACCGAAAGAATGCACTCGATATCGCTCCGCGTGTACGGGTACGGACCGAGGTTCATGACGGACTTGGTCCAGTTGACGCCGCCGTTCGTCGTGTACATGATGCCGTTGCCGTCGAGCGCCGCGTAGCCGGTGCTGGCGTCGTAGAACGACAGATCGTTGCACATGTCGGTCGACGGATTGTTCGCGACGGCAACGGTGTCCCAATGGGCGCCGCTGTTCGTCGTGTAGTAGATCTGGCATTTGGCGTTGTCGGCGCCGCCGCCGACCCAGACGTTCGAACCGACGCACGACACGCCGTTGAGCGCCACCGTCGTGATGGCCGGCGCGAGAAGAGTCCACGTCGAGCCGTCGGTCGTGTAGGCAATCGTGCCGCCCGCTCCGACCGCCCAGCCGGTGAGCTCATCGGTGAAGAACACGTCGTTGAGCGCGTTCGCGGTAGGCGACGTCTGCTGAGCCCACGTCGAGCCGCCGTCGATCGTCTTGAAGATCGTGCCGCCGGATCCCACGATGTACCCGACGCTGGCGGAAGGGAAATGAACGGCATTAAAACCGTAGTTTAGCTGAACCTGATATTCAAGATTCCACTGCGCGAAAGCAGAGCCCGTGAGAAGCAGGAGCAATGCGATACAGATGCCAGTTATCTTGAATTTCATGATGCACCTCCTCTGGCGCTGTATCTGACAGGGCCGGTTCTCGAGCGGCCATATGCCGAATCCCCCCAAGAAGCGTTCAAGAACCGGTGAGCGCTGATTTAGATTCTATCCGCTGATCGGCCGAACACCACCTCCTTCATTCATTATTCCAAACGAGTGAACCAGATGATTCCGCCAAGGTCCCTCCGCTGCGTGTCGGTATCGTTCTGCGTGTCGCGCCCGTAGAGAATCAGAGCGTCGACCTGCCACAGATGCCACGCGTACGATCCGCCGGCGGTGAAGCGATAGCGATCGGTGTTCACGGGAAGCTTGAGCCAACGATCCGCGACGTAGTCGGTCACTTCGACGCCCCCCCGGATCGAGAAGACGTTGTACGCGGCGTATTCGACGCCGAGTCTGCCGACGTTCTGTAGGAACTCCTGCGCCCGGAAGTCGTTCGCGCCGTAATCGCTCGCCTCGATGTCGTACGAATTCAGCACGTAATCGGCGGCGATCGTGAGACCGGCCGGCTGTATCGTGTAGCTCGCCCCGGCGCCGGCCGACCGGAGTTGCATCGGATTGTCGTACAGAATGACGTCCTCGAAGCGGGGCCGCCTCGCCCAACCGTCCCGATTCATCGAACGGCCGCTGACGCCGAGCACAAGCGGCGTGCTCTCCGGCGTATATCGCGCGAGGAATCTGAAATCGACCGTTTTGTCCTGCCAGTACCCGATCTGCTCGGGGGGCGAGGTTTTGCCGGAAATCGAGTTTTCCGCGTTGCCGTAGGAGAATATCGTCCCGACCTTCACCCGGTCGGTCGTGACGAAATTCTGGACGCCGATCTCGAACCCCTTCATGACCTCGGTCATGGAATACGATTGAAACGAACGGATATCGTAAATCCCGTCTCCATAATAGCGGCGAATGATGAGGTCGTACCCCTCGTTGGTGCCGTCGAAGCTGGTGCGATTCTGGATACGCATCGGGCGCACGACCAACCCTAAGAGCCACTCGCGGCGCGGCTGCAGGAGGAGTCCGATGTTGCCCTGCGCGTAGTTGTGCTCGATCTGGGGCCGGGTATAGTAATCCTTGAGCCCGGTCGAGATGTCGTAGTCGAACCCGCCGCCGATCGCCGCTTTCGGCGAGAGCCGCAGCGAGTAATCCACGGACATCGCGGGTCCCCAGTACTTGATGTCCCCGGTCGTGAGATCGGTGATATAGAACGGATCGTTGTACTGATCGAATTCGAGCGAATGCCATTGCTCGCGCTGCCAGAGCCGTTCGTACTTGAAAATGCCGGACGCCGCCTGGCGATCGCTCAGACGTTTGCGCCCTTCGAATCCGACGAACGTCGTGTTGAGCAGGTGCGGATCGTACGGCCGCTTGAGATCCCCCTTCTGCTCGTCGATCGAGAATATGAATCTGACCCACGCCCGGTCGAAGGTCGAACCGAGGTACGCGGGGTTCCGCCCGTAGTAGTACGGGTCGATCCGGTTGGCGCGGTCTTCGAGGCCGATCGAACAGTTGCCCATCGCCGACGTTCGAATCTCGTCGCTCTTCGCGGGCGGCGCCCACGCCGCGAGGAGAATTGCCGAAGCGGCAGCGACGAAACAGTAGCTTTTCACCGTGCGACACCTTTCCATCGAACCCCTCTTCATTCTTGTCAATGGCTGTATCCCGGCGTCGGAGCGCCGAGGTTCTCAAAATCGAAACTGCTGTTGTTCGAATCGAAACCGGGCGTCTTTCTCTCGATCGATTGCCCGCTGTACCTCGTCAGCCCGTTTCCCCCGAGGCCCGCGTCGATGCGCAGCGTAAGGTATCTGCGGAAGGTCGGCCCCTGGCTGCCCGAGTACTCCACCGCGTCGAGGATCGTCCTGAGCGGCACCTGGACGAAGGGTCCCGGGCTCGACGGATACTCCGCGAACGTGTACTCTTCCCCCGTCGCGACGAATACTCCCGTATGCCCCAGGTTCAGCGAGAAATCGACCCCCGTGCTTGTGATCGGAACGAGGTTGGGAACGCGGGGGTTGTCAAAATCGTTCTTCAGGGCGTTGAAGAACTCGTAGTCGGCGTTCGTGAGGTCGACGCACAGGGCGCCGCCATAGTAGTGATGGTCGACGGCGTCGCTTGCGAGCACGAGGTATTCCCCGGGGCCGATCGGGCACTCGTGCGTCACGCCCCGCGAGCCGGGGAACTGATACACGTAGTAGGCGAGCGCGAAATCCACCGTTTCGAGCTGTGCCGCGGTCAACACTTCGCTCTGCTGGCTCCGGCAGACGATATAGCCGTCGAGGTAGAGCGTGTCGTTCGTCGAGTTGTAGAGCTCGACGAACTGATCGTAGAAATAGAACGAGGAGCCGTTGCATCCGGCGTAATAGATCTCGTTTATGACAAGCGGAGACATCGGCACGCCGGACATGAAGAGCGTGTCTTTCACCGCGGCTTCGCTCCTGAGGTTCTTCTTCTTCTGCCCCGTGAGAAGCAGGTTGCGCTCCTCGTTCCGCATGCTCGCCTGGATATAATAATCTCCCGACGGGAGACCCTCGAGCACGATTCGTCCCATATCGTCCGTCGCGAATATGTTCTTGTACGCGAACGTCGAGCTCGTAATCTCCACCTTCGCGTTCGCCACGCCCACCCAATCCTCCGTGAAAACGCCGCTGGTATCGACCGCCTGAAGGACCAGCACGCAGCGCCCCTCGGCGATATCCGGCTTGTCGAGGCCGCACGAGGACATGAACGCTCCCGCGCAGGCGATAGAGATAATCACCAGCAGGCGTTTCATCGTATTCGCACCCGATTCCGCGCCCCGTAGAAGTATCCCGGCGTCGGGGTCGGAAGATTGATGAAATCGAACGTCGAGTTGTTCGTATCGAGCCCCTCTTCCCGCCGCTCGGTCGACTGGCCGCTGTATTTCGTTATGCCGATGCCGGCGAATCCCGCGTCGACGCGCATCGTCAATTCCTTGCTGTACGCCGGATTCGAATTGTACTCGACGCCGTCGATGACGCTGGTGATCGGAATGCGCATGTAGTTTTTCTCGTCGACGGGATAATTCCCGCCCGTGGCTATGACGACGGCGTTGTGGCTCAGGTTGATCAGGAAATCGGTCGTTTTCCCCGGCATGATGCTCTCGAAGTTGGGCACGCCGGACACGTCGTAATCGTTCCCGAGCGCGTTGAAGGTCTCGTACAGCCTGTGCGGCTCGCCGGGTAGGCGCGCCAGTTGCGGATTCTGGGGCGAGAGATCGACGGCGTTCGCGCAGTAGAGCTTGTGATTCACGGCGTCGGCGGCGATGACGACGTATTGCCCCGGAGAGATGGGCCATTGCTTTCCCGTGCCCTTGAGCTGGAAGGCGTAGATCGCCGACACGTAATCCTTCGTCTCCATCTCGGGATCCTTCACCCCCGCCTGTCTCGTGACGATGATGTTGTCGAGATACAGGGTCTCGGCCGCGGCGTTGTACAGCTCGACGTACTGATCGTAGAAGTAGAAGGACGAGGCGCACGAACCGGTGAAGTGTATCTCGCTGATCATGAGGTTGCTGACCGAGACGACCCTGACGAGGATCTCTTCACGCACCCTGTCCTCCCCTCCGATCGTGACGTCGCCGAAGCCGGAGAACACCTTCTTGTTGGGCCCCACCATGACCTGGCGCCGCACGAAGACCGAATAGCTTCCCGTGGGGAGCTTTTCGAAGGAGATTTCTCCGAACTCGTTCGTCACGCCGGTCGTGGCGAAAACGTTCGTCCGCCCCTGGATGCTCACCTCGGCGCTGTCCATCGGGAACGGCTGGCCGAGAGCGCTCCCGGGGAAAAAGCCGGTGGTATCCATGGCCGTCACGACGATCGTCCCGCTCCCGTCCGGATCGACGGGCTTCTCCCTGGCGCATCCCGCCGCAAGCGCGAGCGCGACGATCGCAAGAACCGTGATTGAGCGGCTCATACTATTTCTCCTCGGCCGCGGGGCGTTTCCAGAGGTCGTCCAGTATCGTGCTGAATTCGACTCCGTAAAAGATGTCGGGGTTGCGCACGCTATAGTTGCCGTAGCAATTCTTCCAGATCGACGCGTCGTCGAACACGTTGTGGACGAAGAAGGATATCTCCGCCCCGCGTCCGATCGATTTCGAAACGTTGATATTGAAGAGGAGCCGGTTGTTCGGCGCCTTGTCGATGGCGAGATCGCACTTGTCGTACGTGCGGCTCAGGCCGTACGCCCGCGATTCCGCGGGGGTGATATAGACCAGGCGCCCCTCCAAGGGATCGAAGTACATCGGCACGTCCCGAACGGGATCGATGTAGCTCTTGTCCCAGTCGAAGAGCGTTTGCTGGACGAAGAAGGTGACCCACATCCCGACCTTCTTGATGAGCCAGTCGGCGCTGTAATCGACGAGGAGCTTCTGCGCCCAGCCCTCCGTGTAATAGTAGTACGGATAGATATACCGGTCGAGCGCCGTCACCTTTCTCGGCGTGGACATGTACAGCCCATCCGCTCCTGACTGCGATCGCACATAGGCCGAGGAGACGCGGAAGGAGGTGGAGATCTTCTCGATGCGCTTCGTCAGGATCGAAAACTCCACGCCGTATTTGCGGTATTTCCCGGCATTGAGGTAAAAGGCCGTACCGGGCGTTTCGGTATAGGTGGTATCGAGCGCGATCCGTCCGTCCGCGCTCGGCCAGTCGGTCCATTCGTAGCGGGTGATCATGGCAGGCAACGACTGAGCTCGCGGCGTTCCCTTGGCGCGCGCGAGCCAGCCGGTGAGGATGAAGCCGACCGATCCCACCTTCTGGTCGAACGAGATCTCGCCCTTCTCCTCCTGCGTCCCGAACAGATGGCTCGTGTCGAAATTCCAGACGTAGGTCGACACGAGGGGCACGGAATCGGGCGGAGAAACGTTCCTTTCGACGACGTCGATATACTGCGGCCCCTGATAGATGTCCGATAGAGCCGGCATCTTCGAGCTCTTGCCCCAGCTGAACCGCACCTGGGTCCCGTCAACGGGTTCGTACTTCATGCGGATGCGCGGGTTGAGGAAGGTGCCGTTCCGGGATTCGACCACTCCCTTTTCGTTGAAGAAGCCGTCGAGGTGGAGCTTTTCCGGCGTATACATCTCGTACCGGAACCCGAAATTGAGGTTGTACGGCCTCATGAAAAGGAAGCCGTTGACGTTGTCTTCGAGATAGAGGCTCGCGCTCTGGAGCGCGGGAATGTCGTCGAAGGAAAGCGGCCGCTGCCCGAGCGCGCCTCCCGGGGGCGCGAACGGATCGAAGATCTTGCCCCGTCCGACGTTGTCGTCGTAGCTGTATTCCCCGCCCGCGAGAAGCGCGTGGTTGAGATGAAGCAGGTTGAAATCGGAGCGGAGATTGAGCTTAGCGCCGATGCTCCACTCCTCGCCGCGCGTCCAGATCCTCGAGGTATACGCGCCCGCGTCGAACACCCCTTCAAACGTGCCGGGGTTCCTCGAATCGGTCATGACGCGGACGTCCGAGCCGACGAGACTCTGGCTGTACGCGTCGCGTTTCGTGTAGTTGACGTTCGCCGTCCATTCGGCCCTCATGTCCTTCGTCAGCTTGTATTCGACCGCGTGGCCGTAGATGAGCGTCTTGTCCTTGTTGGATTGTATGCGGCCCCTCGGATCGACGCCCGTGAGATCGAATTGGTCGTCGACGCCCGTGTAATAGAATTTATTGAGGATGCTGAGCTTGTCGCCGAACAGCTTGTTCTTGAAATTGAGCTGTCCGTTGTAGCGGGCGTATTCGTCTCCCTGGAGCCGGATGTCCCGCTCGCTCCGGGCGTAGTTGAGGTTGTACGAGATGCCGGTTCCGAAACGATTCACCCCGCCGCTCAGGTTCGCCTCTTTCGTGTCGGGGTTCGATTTCAGCTTGAGGCGCTGCGGCTGGGCGCCGATCTTCGTTCTGACCTTCACGAGACCGGTCGTGAGATCGCCGTACTCGACCGAGGGAACGCCGGTGACGACCTCGACCCCCTGGATGTTATCCGCCGGAATCGCCCGCAGATCGAGTCCCGTTCCCGCGAAGGCCTGCACCTGGTTGCCGTAGGTGGTCCCCTTGCCGGTCTGCATGTTCGCGTTGTTCGACATGGAGATGTCGTCGATGATGATCTTCGTGCCGAACCGGGCCGCCTGCTGCTCTTCCGATCCGCTCATCTGCGCCGTCCCGCGAAGATCGAGCTGCGTCATTTTCGAGAGGCCGGGGGATTTGTTCCGCTCGACGCCAGGCACCATGTCCATGATGTCTCCGAGATTGGTCGAGAGATAATGCTCGATCTCCGCGCTCGATATCTCATGCGTCGTTTCGATCTTCTCCGGCAGGAGGTCGCGTTTGTCGAGGATGGTGATGCCGCCGATCTGGAAGAAGAACTGCTGCCGGGGATCCCCCGCGACGAGCTCGCACTTGTACGTCGTTATCTTGCCGGTCTCGATCTCGATGTCCTGGTAGCACGTGTTGTAATATTCCACCTTGAGAATGGAGATGCCGTACTTGCCCGCGGGAAGCTCGATCTGGAAAACGCCGCCCTTGTCGGCGAGGGTGCTCTTCGTCGTCCCCTGGATTGCGATGAGGGCTTCGGGCACGGGCTTCCCGGTCTGGAAATCATAGACCTTTCCCTTGAGGATGCCGCTGCCGGCCGCAAAGGAATCGGCGGCGAAAAGAACGGCGAACAGGAGACACAAAAAAAGTCCCTTGCCGGCAAGGGAAACGGTCCTGGAATTCAACATTCCGGCCTTGTTAGAAAAATGCTTCCGCATTCCCCCCCATCCGTTCGGTAAACTATCCTTTACGATCGACAACAACAGTATACAATGCGACCTGAGCAAGAATCTATATTGTCGCACAAAATAGCCTTCGCGTCAATAGGCTATTCGCTTTATTTATTTTGAGTTGTCTCATATTCGCCATTTCGTGCCGGCCAAGCGGAAAAGAGGCCTTTCCCCCAAACAGTTTCAAGATAATAAGGGGCCTGTCCGGGCGCAAAGACATTTCAAACAAGAATCGTTCGCAGCCGCCGACGCCCTCTATCGAGAATGATTCGCGGCGGGGCGGAATCGGTTG
>JAFNGP010000114.1 GCA_017885175.1 bacterium | reverse complement strand
TGATACGGACCGCGCTCAGGATGGAGGCGCGCGGCAATTATTCCGCCGCCGAGGTTATGTCCCGCATGAACGACTTCGTGACGGAAGATATGAAGAAGGGAATGTTCGTCACGATCTTCTATTCGATCCTCGATTCGAAAAACCGGATCATCAGCTACGCGAGCGCGGGGCACAATCCGATGATTCTTTACCGGGCGGAAACGGACGAAACCTATTTCCTCAATCCCCGCGGATTCCCCGTCGGGATCAGCCTTCCCGACGATACGCTGTTTCGGCGCTCGATCGACGTCGAGAAGATCAAGCTCAAGAAGGACGACATGCTCGTCATCTACACCGACGGCGTGACGGAAGCGATGAACACGAACCGCGATCAGTACGGCGAGGAGCGCCTCATTCAGCTCATCAAGGCGAGCGGGAAGCTCTCCCCGCAGGAGTTCATCGACCGTTTGAGCGAGGCGATCAAGGAGTTCACCGGGGATATGCCGCAGAACGACGATATCACCGTCGTCGCGATCAAGGAAAAGCTCATGGCGGACGAGGTGCTCTACGGTATCCGCAAGAAGCTCCTCGATCTCGTCGAGATTCAGGGAATGCCCGTCGCCGAAGCGTGCCGGATGATGAAGGTTTCGCCTTCAACCTATTATCGCTACAAGAAACGTGTCGTCGAGATGGGCGACCGCGGGCTTCAGGACAAGACGCTTCGAATAGAGGACGACATCAAGCGGGTGAGTCTCGAGCAGCGCAAGGGCATACTCGCGATCATCAGGAACAATCCGAAGTGCGGCGCGAAGAAGATCGCGGACATATTCAACGAAGACAAAGAGGAGAAGGAGCATCTTACCCAGACGATCGTTTACGACGAGCTGAAACGCATCCGTCTCAACACCTACGATCTGAGACTCGAGTACCTGCGCCGCAACAAGATCATCACCGACGAGCAGTTCAAGGCGCTGCTGGCCGCGCATGTTCGCGCGGAGCCCGGCGCGTTCAAGCTCGCCGCGGAAGACGGGATTGCCTCGATTTCCGAAGAGCCGGACATCGCGGAAGCGCGCGCTCCGCGCCCGGCTCGCGCGGCTCGCCCGGCGAAGCCCGTGCCCACGCGGGCCCGGGACCGGAGTATCGCGCGCGAACCGGAATTCGGGACGGGTGAAGGGCGGGCCGTCGAGGTCACGTCGGAGGAGCTCGAGGGCGGGGTCGTCGTTCTCCGGGTCAAGGGGCATCTCGATTCGTCCTCGGCGGGAGAGCTCGAGGGAATCCTCGAAAGCGTCTACGAATACGGCTATCGAAAGATCATCGTCGATCTCAAGGATGTGACCTATATCTCGAGCGGCGGTTGGGGAATATTCACGGGCAGGGTGAAATTGCTCAGGGAGGGAGAGGGGGATGTCGTCCTCGCCGGCATGTCGAGCGAAGTGTACGACATCTACGAGCTCCTCGGTTTTCAGGAGATCATCATGCAGTTCCCGGACGTCGACGCGGCCGTCGGATACGTAACCCTGTCGCTCGTCGAGCGCCGGAAGCGGCTCGAAGATGTGTCGCGGCGACGCGCGGCGCTCAAGCCTCTCGAGGTCAGACAGGCTTCCGAGGCGCCCGGAGCTCCCGAGATACTCGACCTTCCGGACGGCGAGATCCCGTGGACCGCCCTCAAGATCGAGGCGGGAACCGTCGGCGACCGCGGCGAGATCACGATCCTCTACCTCGACGGCGTCATCGATACGGTGAGCTGCGTCAAGCTCCGCTCGGTCCTGGACAGCTTCGTCGACCGGGGTATCGTGAAGCTCGTCGTCGATATGTCGCGGGTGGAATATGTGAGCTCGAGCGGTTGGGGCGTCTTCGCGTCGCGGATAAAGGATATCCGCGCGCGCGAAGGAGATTTCAAGATATTCGGCATGGATGAAGAGGTTCACAGCATCTTCCACATGCTCGGTTTCGATTCCATCATGCGCTCCTTCGGCGTTCTCAGCGAGGCCATCGAGAATTTCGCGATTCCGCCGCCGCCGGCGGAGGGATACGAGAACGCGATCGAAATGGAGGGGGCAGGGGAGCCCGTTCGGCCGATTCCGGAGAGATTGACCGGCGCGAAACCCGCCGAACCGGGACTCGCGATCGGCGTCGCGAAGGCGACGGACGGTCCGAAGGGAATCATCGTGCTCTCGATCGGCGGCGCCGTCGACTCTTCGACGTCCGACGAGCTCGAAGGCAGGCTCGAACAGTGTCTCGCCGAGAATCCGGCGCATCTTGTGCTCGATCTTTCCGATATGGTATATATCAGCAGCAGCGGGTGGGGGATCGTCGTCAAGTATATGCAGAAGCTGGGGGCTTCGGGAGGCGCGCTTGCCCTCGCGGGGATGAATTCGACGATCCTGAAGATATTCAGAGACCTCGGTTTCGAGCCGCTCATTCAGCACTTCGGGACGCTCGAACGCGCGCTCGAGGATCTCAAGCTTCCGAAGAAGCTCGGGGAAGTCCTGCGCAAGGAGAGGATCGTGCCTGCGGGGGCGGAGAGCCGTCCGAAAAAAGATGCTCCCGTCTCCGGCGCGCCGGTCGAGCAGGCGGATGCGGAGCAGGATCTCGCCTCCGCGCTCCTCGGCAGGGCGGACATTATTCCTCTCGAGCCGCTCAAGACCGTGAAGGAAGAGGAGAAGGTCATTTTCATCGACTTCAAGCAGCGCACCGACGTGCGCGAGGACAAGGACCGCCGCATCAAGAAGCTTGGGTGGGAAGAATACGGGAAGAAGCTCTCGGAGTCGGA
>JAFNGP010000113.1 GCA_017885175.1 bacterium | reverse complement strand
ATCATCGATCTGAGAAGCGACACGGTCACGAGGCCTTCGCCCGGGATGCGCGAAGCGATCGCGAACGCGGAGGTGGGGGACGACGTTTTCGGCGACGATCCGACGGTGAAACGTCTCGAGCAACGGATGGCGGCGCTTCTCGGCAAGGAGGCCGCCGTTTACGTGCCGAGCGGCTCCATGTCGAACACGCTCGCGCTCCTCTCGCAGACGAATCCCGGGGACGAGGTGATCCTCGACAGNNCCGATGGACGGGCCCGCGGGGCTCCTCCCGCTGGAGGCCCTTCCCGCGGCGGTTCGCCCGACGAACATCCATCATCCCCGCACCGCGCTCGTCTCGATCGAGAACACGCATAACCGCGCGGGGGGAAGGGTATATCCGTACGACCAGATAGAGGCGGTTTCCCGCTTCGCCCGCGAAAGGTCCCTGCGTTTTCATATGGACGGCGCCCGTCTCGCGAACGCCTCGGTGAAAACGGGGATACCCTTCGAGCGGTTCGGGGCGCTCGCCGATTCGATCACCTTCTGCTTTTCGAAGGGGCTCGGCGCGCCGATCGGGTCCATTCTCGTTTCCGACGCCGCCGCGATCGCGAAGGCGCGCGTGTGGAGAAAACGGCTCGGCGGAGGAATGCGGCAGGTCGGGATCCTCGCCGCCGCGTGTCTCTACGCGCTCGACCGCAACGTGGCGCGTCTCGCCGAAGACCATGAGAGGGCCGCGCGGATCGGACGCGTCGTCGAGGCGTCCGGACGGTACCGGCTCGTATTCCCCGTCGAAACGAACATCGTCATCTTCGAGCCGACGGATGCCGGCGCCGGAGTCTCGGGGCTCGACGGGGCCCTGAGAAAAGCCGGAATCCTCGCGCTTCCGTTCGGAGAGCGCTTCATGCGCATGGTCACGCATCTCGATTTCGGCGCCGGAGACATGGAGCGGCTCGAGCGTCTCCTGCCCGGGATCCTCGCGGCGTGAGGCGCCGGCCGCCGCGCGAAGGGTCGAACCGCCCATGAAACCGTATCCGTTCTATCTCGTCAGCACCCCCATCGGAAACCTCGAGGATCTTTCCGCGCGCGCGGCCGAGACGCTCCGCTCGGTCGACGTCGTGCTGGCGGAGGATACGAGGAAGGTGCGGGTTCTCCTCGACCGGATCGGAATTCGCGCGCAGGTCCGCTCATATCACGATTACAACCAGGAACGTATGACTCCCCTGATCGTCGGCGAGATCAAGGAGGGAAAGCGTTTCGCCCTCGTCGCGGACGCGGGCACGCCTCTCATATCCGATCCCGGTTTCCTGCTCGTGCGCCGGCTCGCCGAGGAAGGGATCGCCGTCACCGCGATCCCCGGCGCGTGCGCGGTGACGACGGCGCTCGTGCTCTCGGGGCTGCCCCCGGACCGTTTCACCTTTTACGGCTACATCCCGCGAAAGACGGGCGAGCGCGACAGCCTGATCCGCGAAGCCGCCGAGAATCCTTACACGTGCATTTTCTACGAGAGTCCCCATCGGCTCCTCAAGACGCTCGATGCGTTCTCGCGAATTCTCGGGGAACGCGAGGTCGTCGTCGCCCGCGAGCTCACGAAGCTGCACGAAGAGGTGCTGCGGGGGACGGCCGCGGAGCTCCTCGCGCGCTTCGAGGCGACGCCGCCGCGCGGCGAGCTGACGGTGCTCGTCCGGGGCCTCGGAAGGCGCCGCGCCGCCCGCGGACGGCAGGAGGACGCCCCCGGCGCGAACCGAACTGATTGACACGCCGCGCGGGGCGCTTCATACTATCGCGACCCTTTCGAGAGGACCAAAACGAGCCATGAACGATAGAACGACGATAAAGAACAGACTGCGCCGGCTCCTCGATCCTTGCGTGAGCCTCCTCTTCAAAGCAGGCGTCACTCCCATCGGGGTCACGATCGCGGGACTCATCCTAAGCTTCGTGGGCGCGTTCGCGATCGCCCGGGGAGAGCTCGTCGCGGGAGGCGCGCTTCTCGTCGTTTCGGGCGTCTGCGACACGCTCGACGGGTCGCTCGCGCGGCGCTCCGGGAAGGAAAGCGTTTTCGGCGCCTTCATCGATTCGACGATCGACCGNNCGTCGTCGCGGCGCTCGCCGGATCGTTTCTCACGAGCTACACGCGGGCCCGGGCCGAGGGGCTCGGGATCGATTGCCGCGTCGGTCTGCTCGAACGGCCCGAGAGAGTCGCCCTTCTCGTGCTCGGGCTCCTTCTCGGAAGGACCGTGCTCTTCGTCGTGATCGCGTTTTTGGCGGTCCTCAGCCTCGTCACCACCATCCAGCGGATCGTTCACGTCTACCGGGCGACATCGGGAAAAGGCGCCCGCGCATGAGCTCGCCGGGGTTCTCGCCCCGCGCGCGGAGGGACGTTTGAAGTCGCGCTTCATCACGTTCGAAGGGATCGAGGGATCGGGAAAAACGGTCGTATCGAAGGAGGTCCGTCGTTCGCTCGAGAGCGCCGGAGTGCGCGTGACGCATGCGCGGGAGCCGGGAGGAACGGCGGTCTCCGAGGCGATTCGCGGCCTGCTGCTCGATCCCGAGCGCACGGAGATGGATCCGAGGGCGGAGCTGTTCCTCTATCTCGCGAGCCGGGCGCAGCTTGTCGCCGAGGTGATACGGCCGGCCCTCGCCGCGGGGAGATCCGTCGTCTGCGACCGCTATTTCGACGCATCGATCGCATACCAGGGATGGGCGCGCGGACTCGGCGAGGAGTTCGTCCGCGAGCTGAACGCCGCGGCGGTCGGAAACGTCGTTCCCGACAGGACTTTTCTCCTCGACCTCGCCGTGGCGGACGGGCTCGGGCGGGGCCCGGCGCGCCGCGAGGCCGAAGGCACGGCGGTGAAGGACCGCCTCGAACGCGAGAACGCGGATTTCCACGAAAGGGTCCGCGAGGGGTACTTGCGGCTCGCGAAACGCGAAAAGAAGCGAATAGTCGTGATCGACGCCTCACTTCCGCTCGAGGAGGTCATCCGGACGATTCTCGGGAACCTCGAGGGGCTCTTCGACGTAAGACTAACCAGCAGGCCATAATGCTTTTGATTCCGTAAACCGGTCTGTTATATTATGGCCGGGTCCGGAAACGGATTTCACGCGCTCCCGTCGTGGCATCGTTCTTGATGTTCCGGCGGCAAGGGGCGGATTCGGCGTTTCTCTCGTTTCTATCGGATGTACCGACCGCGGAGGTTCGATCTTGAAATTGAATAAAAAAGCGATCATCGGTCTTCTGCTTCTCTGCATCATCACCGCCGTGGCGATCTTCGTCATGGCGGGAGATCGCGAGGAGAAACAGCGGGAGACCGTTTACCAGAATCTCGAGCAGTTCGGCGCGGTGCTCGACAGGATCCTCAATTACTACGTTGAGGAGATCGACGCGGAAAAGCTGATCAGGGCCGCGATCGACGGCATGATGAACCAGCTCGACGAGCATTCGGTCTACATGGACAGCTATGAGTACGAGAACCTGATGATCGAAACGAAGGGGGAGTTCGGCGGGCTCGGGATCACTCTCGGGCAGATCGCCGGATATCCCACGGTCGTCTCGACGCTCGACGATACCCCCGCGTACCGTCTCGGGATCCAGGGGGGAGACAAGATCGTCGAGATCGAAGGCGTTTCGACGAAGGACTGGAAGACGGAGCAGGCGGTCACGAAGCTCCGCGGACGCGAAGGGACGCAGGTCGTCCTCACCATTACGCGGGAAGGACTCTCCGATTCGCTTCATTACACGATCACGCGCGAGATCATCCGCGTGCCGAGCATCACGTATTCGACCGACCTCGACGGGATCGGGTACATCCGCCTCTCGAGATTCGCCGAGAGAACGGCGAGCGAGCTCGACGCGATCATCCGGGATCTCGAAAGCAAGAAGGTCAAGGGACTCATCATCGATCTCAGGAGCAACCCCGGCGGTCTCCTCGAATCGGCGCGGGAGGTTTGCGAGCTCTTCCTCGAGAAGGACAAGCTGCTCGTCTACACCGAGAGCCGCATTCCGAGCCACAACGTGAAATACCTTTCGCGTTCGACGAAGGTGCACGACCAGGTCCCCGTCGTCGTTCTCGTCAACGAATATAGCGCCTCCGCGGCCGAGATCGTCGCCGGCGCGCTCCAGGACTGGGACCGGGGGGTCGTCGCCGGCCAGACGTCGTTCGGCAAGGGCTCCGTCCAGACCGTGTTCATGATCGGCAAGGACGCCCTGAAGCTCACGACGGCGAAGTACTTCACCCCGAGCGGCCGCTGCATCCACAAGGATCGTCCGCGGAACGAGGTCGACCCCGCGCTCGAGGAAGCGCCGCCGCCCGTCGAGGAAAAAAAGGTCGAGGCGCCTCGCCAGGAATTTCATACGTCGGGCGGCCGGGTCGTGTACGGGGGCGGAGGGATCACCCCCGACTGGACGATCACGCTCCCCAATCTTAACGATTTCGAGATCGATCTCGAACGGCGCAACCTTTTCTTCAACTTCGCCGTGCATTACGCGGTGCAGCATAAGGCCACCGAGAAGTTCGAGGTCGGCGACCCCGTGATCGCCGATTTCCGCGCATACTGCGCCGAGAGCAAGTTCGCGGCCGCGGATTCGGCCTGGACGGCGCCGGAAAACGTCGATTACATGAAGCTCGCGATCAAGCGCGAGGTGTTCCGCAGGCTGATGGGTACGAAAGGCGCGTACCTCGCGACCCTCGGGAAGGACGAAGAGGTGAATAAGGTGCTGGCGATGTTCCGCGCCGCGCCGACGCTCAAGCAGATGTTCGAGTACGTGAACGAGCAGGCGAAGTCGGCGGAGGCCTCGAAGAAGACGACGGAGGCTCCGAAGAAGTGAAAAGGGTCGCCCTCATAAGCGACTTCGACGGCACGATCTCGCGGCGGGACGTGGGCCACCACTTCTTCGGCACGTTCATCCCCGACCGCGCGCGCTGGCTCGAGATCCTCCAGCAGTGGCGGCTCGGCCTCATCAGCTCGCGCGAATGTCTCGAGGGCGAGTTCGCCCTCGTGCGCGCCGATCAGGAGGATCTCGATACCTTTATCGGCAACGAAGTGCTCGATCCCTATTTCAAGGATTTCGTCGATTTCTGCGAGCGGCGTTCGAGCGGCATCCTCATCACGAGCGACGGCCTCGATTACTACGTCGATCGGCTCCTCATGCGATTCGGCCTCGGATACCTCGAGTTCAAGGCGAACCGTCTCGTCGTGGCGGACGGGGCTCTCGGCGCCATCGAGTTTCCCTACTACAATCTGATGGAGTGCACGCGCTGCGGGAACTGCAAGCGGTTCCACCTCGAGAAGCTGAAACGCGAAGGATTCACGACGGTATACATCGGAAACGGATACAGCGATCGCTGTCCCGCCGAGCACGCCGACGTCGTTCTCGCGAAGGGGGAGCTGCTCGATCACTGCCGGGCGCAGGGGATCGCCCACATCCCGTTCGAAAATTTCCGCGACGTCGAGCGCGAGCTCACCGACCGGTTTATCCTTCATTCGGGGAAATTTTCGCTCTGACGTCTCCGCATCGCTTCCGTGTAGAGTCCGCTCACGTACCCGATATAATCGAAAATATCCATATCGGTGAGGTCCTTCTTCGCGCGGAGCGATTTCGTCTTCTCCACGACGTCGTTGAGATCGTTCCGCGAGACGAGACCCTTCTCGTAGAATTCCCAGAACTTGTCGAGCGTGTAGCGCAGATCGTTTCCGTATTTCGTCGCCTGGGTGGGGTTGAACCGCGCGGCGAGACCCGAGCCGGCCCGCAGGTACGACCGGTGGGCGATCCATTGCCGCGAGGAAACGAGCGACATGACGAGCGCGGCCACGACGACCACCGCCGCGATCGCGATCAGGATTCTTTTCCGGTTCATTGTCGTTTCTTCCTTTCCGTCACGAGCGTTCGAACGAACCATTCCGCGGAGAGTCCGGCCGCGCGCTCGAGGGCGCCGGTCGGCCGCCGCATGGGGTGTGTAACGTTGAAGGCGTGTCCCGCGCCGCGAACGATTTCGAGGCGCGCCTCGCCTTTCCTCGGTTCCGCCAGCAGCGTGCGGGTCTCCCGCAGCGTCACCGCGGCGTCCCGCTCGCCGTGGATCATGAGGTGCGGGATGGAAAGCGCCGCGGCCGCGCGCGGAATATCGAACGACTCCCGGCGAGCGTCGATATCCTCGTAGTACGAGTAGTCGAGCCTGAGCGGCCCGCGGGCGCGGGGGTCGTCGAAGACGAGCGCTCCTTCCTTTTTCCACGCCGCCTTCCGGCGCTCCGTGTAGCGATCGAATCTCGCGAGCGTCGACCACGTCACGATCGAGCTAGCCTCCGGGAACTCGCCGGCGGCGAGAAGCGCGACGGCGCCCCCGCGGCTGTGTCCGAAGAGCCCGAGCGCTTCCCGGCGGACCCCGTCGCGATCCAGCGCGCCGCTTCGGACGAACGCGAGCACGCTGCGGAGGTCGGCGATCTCGGCGGAGACGGTGTTTCGCGCGAACTCTTCGGGCCTGTCGAACATCCCCGTCGTCTCGTCGACGCCGTTCAGCGAAAAGCTCATGGTGAGCACGTCGAATCCCGCCGCGGCGAGACGGCCGGAAAGATACGGGAAGAAACCCCATCGCTTGTAGCCGAGGAAACCGTGACACGCGATAATAATCGCCCGCGCGCCGCCCGGCGAACCTCTCCGCAGGTCGGCGCGCACGGGGGAGCGTCCCGGCGCGCGAATCTCGATTTCCCGGACGGCCGTTTCCCTGCGCAGGCCGTCCTTGCAATGCGGGTTCTCGTCGAGTATCATGTCATAGCATTGTATAAAAGCGGGGGTGAACCGTGGCAAGAAGAATCATCATCAGTATCGCGTTGACGCTCCTCCTTCTCGCGGCCGCGCGCCGTCTCTCGACGGGGAGGCCGGCTGATCTCGTATCCGAAGAGCAGGGCTTGCGGGTATACCACCGGACGGTCACGGAAATGGTGGGACCCGGACAGCCGTCCTTGAAGGCGAAAATCGAACCCGTGCAGCGCGTCGCTCTGGTCGTACGATGGACCTCTCCTCCGTCGAGCGAGATCCAGACTCGGGGCATGTGGGAAATCAGAAACGGTATCTACGAAGCGCGCCTTCCCGAGTTCGAGAAGGGAACGAAGCTGAAATACTGGATTACGGCGTCGAACGCCGACGGCGTGAAAGTTCGAGTGCCGATGGATCCCGGGAAATTCGGCGTGCTCAAGTATAAGGGAAAAGCGTCGAACCTCGTGGTCGGCGCGCATATCCTGTTCATGTTCGGGGCGTTCTTCTTCATGGTCATGAGCTTTCTCGCGGCGATCGAGATACTCCGGGGCCGCGAGGACAAGAAAAACGCGGTGTGCGCGGCGCGGTGGGTGCTCGCGAGCACCTTCATCGGCGGTTGGCCGCTCGGCTTTCTGCTCAACTATCAGACCTTCGGCATGTTCTGGGAGGGGTTTCCCTTCGGATACGACGTCACCGACAACAAAACCCAGGTGATTTTCATCCTCTGGCTNNGACCGCCTCGGGCGCAAGGCGTGGGCGCTCTCGATCGTCGCCTGCTTCGTCGTGAGCCTCGCCCTGTTCATCCTTCCGCACAGCATCTGACGGGAGCGGATCCGGGAGCAGCATGCGGCGTGGCATAGCGAAAAGCTTTTTCGACGAGCCCCGCGCCTGTCTCGCGCCGATGGCGGGATACTCCGACGCGCCGTTTCGCCTCGTCTGCGCGGAACTCGGCGCGGATTTCGCCTTCACGGGGCTCGTGAGCGCGGACGGGCTCGCGCGCGGAGTGAAGAAGAGCGAGGCGCTTCTCGATCGCCTCGAGGGGGAAGCGCCGCTCGGCGTGCAGATCTTCGGCGCGAATCCGGAAACCCTCGCGCGAGCGGCGGCGATCGCGGGAGGCTCGGGCGCCTCGTTCGTCGATCTCAATTTCGGTTGCCCGGTGAAGAAGGTCGTGACGAAGAACGGGGGCGCCGCGCTCATGCGCGATCTCGCCCTCATGGAGCGGATCGCCCGCGCGGTCGTCGCCGAGGCCGGACTTCCCGTGACGGCGAAGATCCGGAGCGGCTGGAGCGACGGAGAGCGGAACTATCTCGAGGCGGGCATCATGCTCG
>JAFNGP010000112.1:7681-15263 GCA_017885175.1 bacterium | reverse complement strand
CATCGAATACCTCCTCTGGAAATGATAATGAATGAGTCCGAATATGACCGTCTATCGAGCCAGCACTTCCGCGCCGGCCTTGAGGCCTTCGTCGAAGGCCTTCATGTTCAGCTCCTCGGTCCCCTTGGGGACGCGCGCGANNAGAGCTTGTAGTTCCCCTTCGGCAGGTCCTTCACGAGCCCCGAGTCGACGATGAGCGTGCCGCCCGCCTTGAGATCCTTGCTGTACTTCGTGCATGATACCTGCGTGAGAGCCAGGAGCAGATCGAGATCGAGAACCTTCGGATAATCAATCTCGCCGTCGGCGATGACGACCTCCGCCTTGCTCGCGCCGCCGCGGGCCTCGGGCCCGTAGCTCTGGGTCTGCACCGCGTTGCGGCCGTCGTAGATGACGACCGCTTCGGCGAGTATCTTTCCCGCCAGGATGAGCCCCTGGCCGCCGGAACCGCTCAGACGCATTTCGTATCTATCCATTGCCGCTCCCGTTTTTCCGACTGCGATCTATTCCTTGGTCTGCTTCTCCGTTTTCAGCCGCGCGATGAGCTTCCCGTATTCGGACGTGAACTCCGGCTTCTCGACGTCCCAGAGCACGCCCGAGGCGATCTTGCCCGCCTTCTCGTCCTCGGCCATCTTGTCGAGCTTGTCCTTCAAAACGACGTTGTCCTTGAGCCAGTTCATCATGTCGACGGGGGTCGCCTGTTTGTTCCGCCGCCCGTATGCGGTCGGGCACGGGGTAAGAATCTCCACGACGGAGAATCCCTTCTTCTGGAGCGCGGAGGCGATGAGCTTGTCGAGCTGCTGGACGTGATAGACGTCCCCGAGCGCGACGAAAGAGGCGCCCGCCGCCTGGGCGAGCCCCGCGATATTGAACGAAGGCTCCAGGTTCCCGAAGGGCGCCGTCGAGGCCATCTTGCCGCGCGGCGTCGTCGGGGACACCTGCCCGCCCGTCATCCCGTAGATGAAATTGTTGTAGAGGAGCACCGTGAGATCGATGTTCCGGCGCGCGGCGTGTATGTAATGGTTTCCGCCGATTGCCGTCGCGTCCCCGTCTCCCGTCACGACGATCACGTGCAGGTTCGGCTTGGCGAGCTTCACGCCCGTCGCGAACGCTATCGCGCGGCCGTGCGTCGTGTGGAGCGTGTTGATGTCGATGTAGCCCGCCGTTCTGCTCGCGCAGCCGATCCCCGACACCATGACCGCTTCGTCCTTCGAGATGCCGAGTTTCTTGAGCGACCTGATGAGCGCCTTGAGAATGATGCCGTCGCCGCATCCCGAGCACCAAATGTGGGGAAGATTCTTCTCGCGAACGTAGTCGAGGTAGTTGAACATCTCAAACCACCTCCCTGATCTTGTCGACGATCTGTTTCGGCGTGATCGGATCTCCGTCGACGCGGTTCACCTTGTGAATCTCCGCTCTGCATTTCGCGGCGAGCTCGACCTCGCGCGCCATCTGTCCGAGGTTCAGCTCGGGGACGACGAACGCCTTGACCCTGCCCGCGATATCGAGAATCTCCTCCGACGGGAACGGCCATATCGTCGTCGGCTCGAAGAGCCCGGCCTTGATGCCCGCCTCGCGGCATTCCTTCACGGCGCGCCTCGCCGAGCGCGCGACGCCGCCGTACGCGAAGACGGCGACCTCGGCGCCGTCGAGATAGAGCTCTCTCCAGCGGATGATGTCCTTCCGGTGACGCTCGATCTTCTCGGTCAGGTGAATGATATTCGCCTCGATCTTCTTCGAATCGTTCGTCGGAAATCCCGAGTCGTCGTGGCAGAGGCCGGTCACGTTGTACCGGTAACCCGTTCCGAAATTCGCGAGGATCGGAATGCCGTTCTCGGTCTTCTCGTACGGGAAATACTTGTCGGGGGATTTCTCCGGGTGCCTGCGGTTGACGATCTCGACGCTTCCCTTCTCGGGAAGCACCATCCGCTCGGTCATGTGCCCGACGATCTCGTCGAAGAGAAGTATCACGGGCGTCATGTACGTTTCGGCGAGATTGAACGCGCGAATCGTCTGCTCGAACATCTCCTGCGCGGACGCCGCGCTGAGCGCGATGACCCCGTGATCTCCGTGCGAGCCCCAGCGCGCCTGCTGCATGTCCATCTGGGCGGGAAGCGTCGGCGTTCCGGTGCTCGGGCCGCCGCGCTGCACGTCGACCACGACGCACGGCACCTCCGCCATGACCGCGTGCCCCAGATTCTCCTGCTTGAGGCTGAAGCCCGGCCCCGACGTCGCCGTGAGCGCCTTGGCCCCCGCGAGCGAGGCGCCGATGATGGCGCCCATCGCGGCGATCTCGTCCTCCATCTGGATGAACGTGCCGCCGATCTTCGGGAGCTTGCGAACGAGGTACTCGGCGATCTCGGAGGAGGGCGTGATGGGATAGCCCGCGAAGAAGCGGCAGCCGGCCCAGATCGCCCCCTCGGCGCAGGCGTCGTTCCCCTGCATCATGACAATCTTTCCCGTGGGACTCTTCGACAAGGGCGCTGTCTCCTTTTCCGGCCGGAGGCGCGACGGCGCCGAGCGCGCGTCAATGCGCCTCTCCCGGGCGTTCAAGGGCATAAAAAATCGAGGACCCCTAGCCGAGTCCTCATTCAACGATTATCGCGAAATCGGGGCACCTGAGCTCGCACAGCATGCATTTGCTGCAGTCCTCAGGCCGTGCGACCTTGACCTTCCCGCCCTCCATCTCGAGCACGGTCTTCGGACAGTAGGCCACGCAGATCTCGCAACCCTTGCACCACTTGAGATTGACTTTTATGATCGCTTGCTTTTTTTCCGCAGCCTGGCCTTCAGCCACCCCGACCACATCCGATCAGGTTTATTCCACGCCACAAAAGCGATGCGCACACACAGCGAAAAGGCTCGCTCGAAATTTTTGACAATATATACCAGCCCCAAAATCGTTGCAAGCCTTTTCAATGCCTATGGCAAATTTTATTCAGGATAATGGAAATACGCGGGGGATTCGACATGAACACCGAGGGTGCCAAATCACCGGGATCGCCGGGCGGCGCCTGGAGCGCCGCGTCTAATCTGGAGCTGGCGATCGGAGTTGAACCGATGACCTGCGCATTACGAGTGCGCTGCTCTACCAGCTGAGCTACGCCAGCTCCGAATGACCTATTTTATATAACTGCAGAGCCTGGCGCAATGCTTTTTCTCTTTCACGCTTGATTTAAGCGGCGAATCCTGCTATAGTTAATGAAGATGGGCGGATTTAATCGCATCAGGTTGCTTTACATAATCGTCGGAACCCTTGTTTTCGTCGACGTCGCCGCGCCGTCGGTGCAAGGGGCGGTCGAAGCCATATACTCCGCCGGGGAAGCCTGGCAGGGACAATGCAGCGAGAACTGCCCCGACCCCGCCGGAGGGGAACGGCCTTGCGGTAGAGAGTGTCTCTGCTACTCCTGCTACTACAGCGGAGTGAGCTCGTGGATGCTCTCCCCGACATCCGGACTTCCGGCTCCCCTCCCGTCTATGGCGGGAACGGCGCCCTACGCGCTACTCGACCCGAGAGACGTTTCGATCCGGATATATCACCCTCCGAAATTCTGATCCCTCAAAATGATTAATTGACGAATGCGCGCCGGAAGCGGCGCGCGTCTACGGCATTCGGCCGCCATGGACCGGGTTCTCCTATCCATGGCTTGTCTGAAGGAGCGTGCATGGGCTTGTTTCTCATCAATAGATTCGCATCGCAGGCGGCCGCGGCGGGATTCATTCTCCTCGCGCTCTTGCCCTGCGAAGCGGCGGCGAATGACGGCCCCGCGAGCGCGGCGCACGATACGGCTGCGGCGTACGGCGCAGGCATCGATTCGATCGTCGTGACGTGGAACGATATCGTCGCCGGAGTGGAGCGCCATCCGCTCGTGGCGGCGGGGAACGGCAGGGTCGCCGCGGCGAAGGGCGCGCTGGCCGAAGCCGGCGCCATCCCCAATCCGTCGTTCGATGCCGCGCTCGGGCGGGCGACCCCTCTGGAAGGCGGCCAATCGCGCCCGGCTCGCGAATTCGAGATCACCCTTCCCCTCGGCTGGCTCACGAGGCGCGGGCACCGTATCGGCGCCGCCAGCGCACTGCTCGAGGCGGCCGGGGCCGAGAAGGCCCTTGCCCGTCGCGAGGCGCTCGAGCAGCTTCACGAGCTCTTCTGGACCCTCGTATTCGATCAGGCCCATGTGGCCGAGCTCGAAGCGTTCTGCTCTCAGACGAACGATCTCGCGCGTCTCATAGGGCGGCGCGTCGAGGCCGGAGAAGCGCGTCCGGCGGAGCTCGCCCGTTTCGAGATCGAGGCGGATAGAGCCGCAATCGAGCTCGAGAGCGCCCGGGCGAGCCTCGCTTCGTCCCGGGCGAGCCTCGCGGCATGGCTCGGGATAGCGCAATCGGAGAAACTCGCGGCCCGGGGCGACCTGATCTCCGGCCGCAAGCCTCCCGACGCCGGATTTGCCGCGCCGCCGGCCGCGTCGAAACACCCTCTTCTGTCCGCGGGACGGGCCAGGGTGCGCGCCTTGCAGGCCGATGTCAGCAGCGAAAAATGGGCCAGAGTTCCCGAGCTCTCGGTAAGGGGATTCTCCTCTCGCGAGCTCGACGGTCGCACGTACGGCGGCGGCATATCCCTGGACATTCCCCTCTTCAACTGGAACGGCGGCCGCGTCGCGCAGGCCGAGGGCGCGCTCGCCGCGGGGAGAAACGAGCTCGATGCCGACTCGCGCGAGATCGAGGCGGCGACGCTCGCGGCCCTCGCAGCATGCACCCAGGCATACGAAGCGGCGCGCCGTTATCGCGAGCGCATCCTGCCCCGGGCGGAGCGCATCGCCGAAATCGCGGATAAGTCGTTCCGTCTTGGAGAGGTCACCCTCCTCGAGGTGATCGACGCGCGGCGCACGCTGGGAGAATCGAAACGCGACTACCTTGTGTTCCTTCTGCGGGCCAGGCTCGAGTCCGGCAGGCTCGCGATACTTCTTGGAAAGGATGGAGCCGAGCTATGAGAATCATCGGTCCGATCATCGTTATCGTGCTGGCGGCGCTGCCGTTCGCGGCGTGCCAAAAGGGGGACGGCCTCTCGTACGGCGCCGGGGCCCGAGCCGCGCAGGCGGAAGGGCAAAGCCCGGAGGCCGCGGCGGAGATCTCCGATCTCGACCTGCCGGTCGACACGCTCTTCGCGCGCGCCTGCGGGCACGGAGTCAAGACCTTTGAATGCGCCGAGTGCCGCTACGAGGTCGGCGTCGTCAAGGCGCCGCCCGGCCTTTTCGCGGACGGGCTTTTCAGGGAAACGAAGGTCGCGAGCAGGCGCGTCGAGCAGGCCCTCACCCTCACCGGCGAGGTCGGTTTCGACGAGCGCCGGGTGAGGCATATGAGCGTCCCCGCCGATTGCATCATCCGCCGGGTCCATGCCGTTCTCGGCGACAGGGTCGCCGCGGGACAGGCGATTCTCGAGATCGAGAGCGTCGCCGTCGGCGAAGCGGAGGAGGATTATCTCGCGGCGCGCGCGCTCCTCACGCTCGCGCGGCGCAATCACGACCGTGTCGCCGAGCTGCAGCGCGAGGGCATCGCCTCGGAACGCGAGTTCTTCGAGGCGCGACAGGAGCTCGAGGCCGCCGATATCAGGGTCGGGGCCGCTCTCGGCAAGCTCATGAGGCTCGGAATGTCCGGCGAAGACGCCGCGGCGCTCACGCCGGACGTCGCTCGAGGTTTCGTGACGCTCCGGGCGTCGGCGTCGGGCACGGTGCTGTCGCTTCGGGCCGTTCCCGGAAAGGCGGCCGGACCCGACGAATCCCTCGCCGTGATCGGCGACAACTCGACCGTCTGGGTCTCCGCCGATCTCTACGAGCGCGACCTCAGGCGGGTGGCTCGAAGCTGCGCGTCGGGAACGGTCCCCGCGGCCTTCGAGACGTCGGCGTACCCGGGCGAAACCTTTTCCGGAACGGTGGACTTCATAGGCCCCGTTATGGACGAGGTCTCGCACACCGTCAAGCTCCGCATCAAGGCGCCGAACCCCGGCGGGCGCCTTCTCGCCGGGATGTTCGTCACGGTAAGGATATTTCTCCCCGGCGACGAGGAAACGGCCGCGGTGCCGGAGACGGCGGTTCTCACGGATGAAGGACGCTCGTTCGTCTTCGTCCGTCATCATGACGATTATTACGTGCGGCGCCCCGTCGAGACCGGACGAACCTGGCCGGACTGGACGGAGATCGTCGCGGGGCTCGCCGGAGGCGAAACGATCGTGGCCGACGGCTCCTTCCTTATGAAATCCGACGTCTTGCGTTCGAAGATGGGCGCGGGCTGCGCCGATTGACGAGAGGTAACTCATGAAAATTATTCTCGAGCTGCTCCGCCGCAGATTCATCGTCCTCTTCGCGGCTGCCATCGCGATCGCGGGAGGCGTCATCGCGTGGACGAGGCTTCCCATAGACGCTTTTCCGGACGCCACGAACACGCAGGTCATGATCCTCACCAAGGCGCCGGGCTTCGCGGCGGTCGACGTCGAACAGCGGGTGAGCTACCCCATCGAGCAGGCCATGCGCGGGCTGCCCCGCGTCGTCGAGGTGCGGTCACTCTCGAGGGCGGAGCTCTCGCAGGTCGTCGTCATCTTCGAGGACGGCGTCGACACGTACTGGACGAGGCAGGTGGTCTTCGAGCGGCTCGCCGGCGCCCGCGAGCAGATACCCACGGGACTCGATCCCGAGCTCGGACCGATCAGCACCGGTCTCGGGGAGATATATCAGTACACGATCGAGGGGGACGGGCGCGACGCCATGGAGCTNNAACGAGGTGAACAGCTTCGGCGGATACGTCAAGCAGTACCAGGTGCTCCTCTCCCCCGCCAAGCTCATCAAGTACGCATTGACCGCCGACGACGTGGTCGGCGCCATCGAGCGCGGCAACGCGAACGCGGGCGGCGGCGTGATCGTGAAAGGGTGGGAGCAGATGTACCTGCGGGGCGTCGGGCTCCTGCGGGACATCCCGGACATCGAGCGGATCGTCGTCAAGGCCGACGGCGGCGCCCCCGTGTACGTGCGGGACGTCGCCGAGGTCGTCATCGGCGCGGAGCNNTCAAGGGCGAGAATTCGAAAGAGGTTGTCGGCAAGGTCAAGGAGACGATGGCGAAGGTGAAGGAAACGCTTCCCGAAGGGGTCCGCATCAACGTCTTCTACGATCGCACCTCTCTCATCGCGGCATGCATCGCCACGGTGATGCACGCGCTCCTCCAGGGCGCGATATTCGTCATCCTCGTTCTCTTCCTCTTCATCGCGGAGATCAGGACCGCTCTCATCGTGGTCATATCGCTTCCCCTCACCTTCCTGGTGACCTTCATCGTCATGGGACGCGCGGGACTGTCCTCGAATCTCATGAGCCTCGGCGGTCTCGCTTTCTCCGTGGGTATGGTGGTCGACGCATCGATCGTCGTCGTCGAAAACGTGCGCCGCCACCTCGCCGAGAGCTCCGCCGGAGACGACAAGCGCCGGATCGTCGCCGCGGCGGTGGCCGAGGTCGCGCGGCCGGTGTCATTCTCCGTGATCATCATCGCTCTCATCCTCCTCCCCCTCTTCACGCTCCAGGGAATCGAGGGCAAGATGTTCGCGCCGCTCGC
>JAFNGP010000112.1:0-7648 GCA_017885175.1 bacterium | reverse complement strand
TCGGCTTCATCCGCCGCTTCCACGGCGGCTACCTTCGTCTCCTCGATCGCGCCGTCCGGAACCCCCGCGTCACGCTCGGCGTCGCCCTCGGCTCGCTCGTCCTCGCCCTCGCCCTCGTACCCTTTATCGGAACGGAGTTCATGCCGCCCCTCGACGAGGGAGCGATCGCCGTCAACGCCGTTCGACTGCCGAACGCCTCGCTCGACGGCTCGGTGAAGGTCGCCGAGGTCGTCGAAAAACGCCTCCGGCGTTTTCCCGAGGTCGAAACGGTGGTCAGCAAAACGGGGCGCGCCGAGATTTCGGAAGATCCGATGGGCCCCGAGCAGACCGATTTCTTCATCATGCTGAAGCCACGCGGCCTGTGGAAATCGGGACGCGGTAAAACGGAGCTCGTCGAGGCCATCCGGCGGGATCTTACGGAGATCCCCGGACTGCGCCTCTCCTTTTCGCAACCGATCGCGCTGCGCGTCAACGAGCTCATATCGGGCGTCAAGAGCGACCTCGCCGTCAAGGTTTTCGGACCCGATCTCGAAAAGATCAAGGAAATAGCCGACCGGGTCGCGCCCGTCATCCAGGGCGTTCGCGGCGCCCGCGACGTCAAGATCGAACAGGTGTCCGGGATGAGTCAGCTCGACGTCCTCGTCGACCGGGAGGCCGCGGCCCGCTACGGGATCGACGTCGCGACCATCAACGGTACTATCGAAACGGCCGTGGCCGGGCGAATCGCGACGACGCTCGTGGAAGGGCAAAGACGCTTCGCGGTAACCGTCCGATACGAAAAGAGCGCGAGAACCGGTATCGAGGGGATCGAGCGGCTCCTCGTGCGCGCCCCGGACGGACGGCGCGTGCCGCTCGCCCAGCTCGCCGATATCAGGACGGTGGAGGCGCCCGCGCAGATCAGCCGCGAGAGCGGCATGCGGCGCGTCGTCATCGAATCTAATGTCGGGGGGCGCGATCTCGGCGGTTTCGTGGGGGACGTCCAGGCGGCGCTCGCGCCGCTGGCGGGCGGGCTCCCCCCCGGGTATTTCATCGAGTACGGCGGGCAGTTCGAGAATCAGCGCCGGGCGATGCGCCAGCTCTCCGTCATCGTTCCCGTCTCGCTCGGACTCATCCTCGTGCTCCTCTACATGGCGCTCGGCTCCGTGTGGCTCTCGCTCCTCGTGCTCCTCAACCTGCCGTTCGCCCTCGTGGGAGGCGTCATCGCGGTCGCGATCTTCAGAATGCCGCTTTCGGTGTCGGCGGCGGTCGCGTTCATCGTGCTCCTCGGCATCGCCGTGCAGAACGGGGTCATTCTCGTCGCGTTCTTCCGCCAGCTCAGGGAGCGGGGCGCCGACGTGGCGACGACGATCACCCGCGGGTGCGACCTGCGCTTCAGGCCGCTCCTCATGACGGCGCTCACGAGCTTTATCGGCCACCTGCCGATGCTCTACGCGACGGGCTCGGGGGCCGACGTTCAGAGGCCGCTCGCGGTGGTGGTCAACGGGGGGCTCATCACGTCGAGCCTTCTGACGCTCATCGTTCTGCCGACGATCTACTCATTGGCGCATAAAATGAGATCGAGAGGGGGGAATCTTCAGGAGCCGGCTGCATAGACAGCTCGCGGCCCGACAGGGAACGTTCCCGGCTGTTTCGCTCCGGCGATCAGATCATCTTCTTCAAGCGGATGACGACGTCCTTTGTCTCGCCTCGCCGCTCGATCGTGAAGCGCACCGCTTCCCCATCGCGCTGCAGGTATTCGCGGAGGTCTTCTCGCGTGAAGCTCCCCGGGGCGCGGCCGTCGATCGCCGCGACGATGTCCCCCGCCGCTACACCTGCGAGAGCGGCGGGCGTCCCCTCGAAAACCGAGAAGACCTTGAACAGGTCGAAGCGCTCTCCCTCCATGGCGAAGCGTATGCCGCACATGTCGAACTCGAACGGGGCGGCGAAGCCCCCGTTCTTCTCGAGGAATATCTGCGAGCGCCGGTAGTCGAGTACGACGGTGAACCGGCTCAGGAAATCGGCGCCTATGATTCCCGCGAAACTCGTGTCGGCGAGCACGCCGCTCTCGTCCGTCGAGAACGACATGACGGGATCATCGAAGAGGAACGAACCGATGCGGATCCCCCTCACGCGCCCGACCACTCCCCTGCTCGCCCCGCCGATGCCGAATCCCGTGACGCCGGAGAGGGTCTTCGGACTTTGCGCGGCCAGCCCATGCTCTTTCGCGTACGGGTTGTTGAAGACCGAGATCCTCACCCCGGTATCGAGGAGAAACATCGCCTTGAGCGGCTCGTCCGAACCGTACGAGAGAACCTCGACCGGGATGAAGATATAGTTGCCGCGCAACTCGACGGGGAGCCGCTCGCCGGGACCGGAATACCCGTATGCGATCGCGTCGTGGAAGACGACCCGCTTGCGCTCATAGTCGATGCGCGTGACGAGGGTCGAGAGAAGATCTCCGCCCATCAGGCCGTCCTTCCGCTTGCCCCAATGCGAGTCCAGCCTCCGCACGGGCAGCGTCAGGAGGGGTCGATCGACGAACGAGAGCCCCGGTATCGACAGCGTCGTCGAATCGGCGAGTCCGAACTGCACGACCTCTTGCCCCGCACCGCCCCCCTCGCCGATAATCGTCGATCGAAGCCCGATGGACCGTGCCGTTCCCTCGTCGAGCACCGACATATCCCCCGCGCCCGTATCGAGAACGAAGGGGTACGGTCCGAATCCGTTGATCGAAGCGGGGAAATAGACGATGCGATCGAATATCTCGACGTCCCGCACCTCGACGCTGTCGCCGCGCTCGAAGCGCGGGACCGCCGGACTCTGCTGCTGCGCGCCCGCATCCGCCGGGCGGAACGCCGCAGCGCAAAAGACCGCATAGAGAATACACGCCGACCTCTTCATTCGAAGATCTCCTCCTTCATGAGACACAGATATAGGTGAATACGCCGGATTTCCGGATACGTTCCAAAAGATTTTTCCGAAGCGGCTCTAGCGTTGAAAAAGGACGGCTATCTGTATGCTCTTTTCCACGGACTCGCGGAGGATCTCCGGCTTGACCCGCACCGAGTGCCGGTAGACGATGAGCGTGCGCCCATCCGCCTCCACGCACAGCCCGGGTTCCGATTCGAAAAACATCAGCACGCGGCTCGTGAAGACGCTGCGGATGGCGGCGTCATCCGGGCCCCGCAGCAGGTACTTCTTGGAGAAAACCGGATTGATCTCGAAATCGATGTCCTGGTATCCCATCATCGAGCCCAGCTTGTGAAACACGTTCTCCGGCCTCATGGTGAAAACAGGCAGGTTTCGCCCCTGCAGCTGAAGCGAGATCACGGTCTGGCTATGCGTCTGCTGATGCTTGCCGGCCCCGACCGTATACTGGTAGTCGAAGATCGAGGTATTCAGCTCCCGCACCGTGCCCCGGATCAGATTCCTGACCTTTCGGGATCGTCCCTGCATGAAGAGATGGAACGCGGCGTGCTCCGACATCACCGTCTCGTCGCCTTCGGGCGTGAAGGCGAGCCTAAGCTCGCCGGCGATCCGCGCCATCGCTTCGGCGCGTTTCTTTTGAGAACGATAGCTCAGGAAGATGACCGCTCCGACGCCGGCCGCCCCGACGAGCACCAAGAGTATCGCAACATTCGTGTTCATGCCCGAATTCCTCCCTGCCTGCGGCCTATTCGTAGTGCAGCGCCTCGATCGGATTGAGGGCGGCAGCCTTCTTCGCCGGGTAAAATCCGAAGAATATCCCGATAACGCCCGAGAAAAGGAACGAGACGACGATGATCAAGGGATCGGCGACGATCGATGTCGATGTCAGTTTGCCGATAACGGCTCCCGCGGCGAACCCGAAGAGGATGCCGAGCACTCCGCCCATGAGACTGATGATGCTCGCCTCGACGAGAAACTGAACCATCACGTCGGCCTCGCGCGCCCCGATCGCGAGCCTGAGCCCGATCTCCCTCGTGCGCTCCGTCACCGATACGAGCATGATGTTCATGATCCCGATGCCACCGACGAGAAGCGAAACGCCCGCGATCGAGCTGAGGAGAAGCGTCATCATCCTCGTGATCGAGGTTGCCGTCTCGTTGATCTCGGTTTGCGTGCGGATTCCGAAATCGTTGCTCTCGTTCTCCTTGAGGCGATGCGACTCGCGCATCAAGAGCCCGAGCTCGGTTCTTGCCGGCTCGACCATCTGCTCGGATACGGCGCTCGCCATGATGCTGTTGACCGTTTTGCCGTCGCTCAGGCGCACGAGCGCCGTGGTGGCGGGGGTCAGAATGATGTCGTCCTGGTCGTCCCCCATCATGTTCTGCCCTTTCCTGCTGAGGACGCCGATGACCGTGAAGGGAACGTTCCTGATACGTATCCGCGCCCCGATCGGATCGATGCCCGGGAAGAGCGTGTCGGCGACCGTGGCCCCGAGCACCGCGACCTTGCTCATAGACTTCATCTCGCGCTCCGTGAAGAACGCGCCGAGGTCGACCGGCCAGCTCCGGATATCGACGTAGTCCGGGGAAACGCCCTGCACCTGCGTGTACCAGTTGTTGCGCCCCGCGATGACCTGGCCGCGCACCCGGACAACGGGCGAGGCGTGGCTGATAAGCGTGGCGTCGCGCTCGAGCCTGTCGACGTCGGACATCGTGAGGGTGTTCCAGCTTCCGGCGCCCCAGCTCACTCCTCCGAATCCGCTCGAGGCCGGCACGATGATGAGGAGGTTCGTCCCGAGACTCTGGATCCTCCCCGAGATATCCGACTGCGTCCCCTTTCCGACCGAGAGCAGCGCGATGACCGAGCCCACGCCGATGATGATGCCGAGCATGGTGAGGAAGCTCCGCAACCGGTTCCTCATGATGCTCCGCAGGGCGACCTTGACGAGACTCTTCCATTTCATTTCACATCATCCTCCGGATGCGCTCACCGTATGATCGTGTGTGATTCGCCCGTCCCGCAGCTCGATCATCCGCTTCCCCTGCCGCGCGATGTCGGGTTCGTGCGTCACGAGTATGATCGTGATCCCCTGGCTGTTCAGCTCCTTGAATATACCGATGATGTCCATCGAGGTCACCGTATCGAGATTCCCCGTCGGCTCGTCGGCAAGGAGAATGGCGGGCTCGTTGATGAGCGCCCGCGCGATGGCGACCCGCTGCTGCTCGCCGCCCGACAGCCTGTTCGGCTCGTGATGGAGGCGGTCGGCGAGGCCGACCCTTGTCAGCGCCTCGACCGCTTTCCGCTCCGGATCCTTGATCCGCCCCGCGCGGTCGTAGAGGAGCGGCAGCTCCACGTTTTCGAGCGCCGACGTGCGCGGAAGAAGATTGAATCCCTGGAACACGAAGCCGATTTTCTCGTTCCGGATATCGGCGAGCCGGCGATTTCCGAGACCGCTGACCCTGATCCCTTCGAGTATATATTCGCCGCCCGAAGGAGAATCGAGGCATCCGAGGACATGGAGCATCGTCGATTTTCCGGAACCCGAGGCGCCCGTGATCGAGACGAACTCCCCCTTCTCGATCACGAGATCCACGCCGCGAAGCGCATGGACGTCGATATCGCCCATACGATAGACCTTCGTGACCTCTTTCAGCTCTATGAGAGGCATTCCGCCGTCCTTTCAGAATCGGGCCTAGTGCCTTCCACCAGGGCCGTGCGGAGGCTCCGCGAAGGGTGATTTCGAAGGACCTTTGATCTTTTGAGCCTTAGCGAATCCCGTGACGACCTGCATCCCCTCGGTCAGGGGACCGTCGCCCGTGATCTCGGTGTTGCGGCCGTCCGTAACGCCGGGAGTGAAGAACGCGATCCGCGGCGAGCCGTCCTTGTCCAGATAGAACACGCGCGGCGGGCCCCCGGACGGACCAGCTCTACCCGGTCCACCCGGACCGCCCGAGCCGCCGATTCCCCCCGCTCTTCCCGACAAGGCCGCTCCATCTCCCCGCGCGCCGCTCCCGTCGCGCCCGCCCCTTCCCTCGGCGGCTTCCCGCGGCGGCCCGGCGTGCGCCCCCGAGCCGTCCTCGCGGCCGCCTCCCATATTCTCGCGAACCTTCGCGATGAAATCCTTGAGCGCCACGGGGTCCGGCTTGAACGAAAGCGCGGAGTTCGGAACGAGCAGCACGTTATCTTTCTCGTCGATGAGAAAATCGACCGTCGCGGTCATGCCGGGAAGCAGATGGCCGCTCTCGTTCGAGGCGTCCACGACGACGATGTAGTTCACGACGTTCTGGATCGTGACCGGCTGCAGGCGCACCTGCCTGACCGTACCCGTGAAATTCTCGTCCGGATACGCCTGAACGGTGAACCGGACGTTCAACCCTTCCTTGATGAGGCCGATGTCGCTCTCGTCCACGTTGACCTCGATCTGCATCGACTGCATGTCCGCCGCGATGACGAAAAGGGTGGGCGCCTGGAAGCTCGCCTGGATCGTCTGGCCGGCGTCCACGCTCCGCTGGATGACCGTTCCGTCTATCGGCGACGTGATCGTCGTATACTCGAGGTTTCTGAGCGCCCGCTTCAGGGCCGCCTCCGCGGACTGGTACGAGGCGCCCGCCGCCTCGTAGTTCGTCTTGATCGTGATGAACTCGGTCGCCGAGAGGTATCCGTTCTCGTAGAGCGGTTTGTTCCGGTCGTATTCCGCCTGGGCCTGGTTGAGCTGGGCCTTGCTCCTCAGCATCCCGGCGCGGGCGTCGAATACCTGGGAGGCGACGATCGTCGTATCGAGGACCGCGAGCACCTGCCCCGCCTTCACCCCGCTGTTGAAATCGACGTAGAGGCTGTCGATGATCCCCGATACCTGCGCGCCGACGTTGACCGAATTCACCGCGTTCACCGTGCCCGTGCTGGACACCGTGTTGACGATGTCCCCCCGCTTCACCTCGCCGTACTGGAAGGTACCTCCGTTCTTCGCGCTCATCGCGCGCTTCACGAGCACCCCGCAGACGGCCGCGGCGACGATGACGCAGGCCAGAATCACGATCGTCTTTCTCTTCATTGCGCTTCTCCTCTCACCGTGTATCGTCCGAACGCCGGCTGTCCCTCATCAACCGAACAGCGGCTTGGCCTTCTCGATCGTTCCAGAATAATAAAGCACGGCGATGCCCTTCACGAGATGGGCATACCGCGAGTTTATCAGGTTGTAGGAGCTCTGGAGATTCGACGCGCGCGCCTGCATGAGCTCGACGAGGGTCGAGGCGCCTACCTTGTATCGCTCCTCCATGTTCTTGAGCGCCTGCGCGCTGTACTTGAACTGCGCTTCGGCCACCTCGACCGCCTTTCCGGCGGTCGTATAATCTTCGAGCGCCTGGCGGATCTCGACCCCCATCTGCAGAGCGAGCTTTTCCGCGCCCAGCTGCGCCTGCCGGAGACCGACCTTCGCCTGGGCCACGCTGTTGTACGTGCCGAGACGGTCGAAGATCGGGATCGAGAGAGAAAGACCGATCGAGCCGTTCAGATTGTTATTGTAGAATTGATCGTTGAAATCGTAGCTCCCGGGGCTCCGGAAGCTCGTCCCGCCGCCCGCCGCGAGAGACAGCGCCGGCCAGTATCCCGCCCGGCTTGCCGTTATCTGCTTCCTCGCGGCTTCCACCTGGAGACGCTGCGAGGCCAGATCGGCCCGGTTCGCCAGCGCCGCTCCCGCCGCGTCGTCCGGAAGAAAACCCGCGAGTCCCCCGGTAATGCTCTC